>CAYGBW010000066.1:0-11751 GCA_964348185.1 uncultured Thermodesulfobacteriota bacterium
GTCGCCCATAGGCTCAGGGGAAGCGAAATAATGACGCAGAATACTGCCGACATCAAAACGAGTGAGAGCGTCACTTTCAGCCTGGTGGAAAATATCAATTCAGCAACTGGAGCTTTGTAGCGGATTGACTTCCCGAGGCTCCCCCGTGCGAGCTGCCCGAGAAACAGGTAGAATTGCTCGTGCAGCGGCTCATTGAGACCGAGGGTTTCTCTCAGTTGCTCGAGGCGCTCCTTGGTAGCCATGACACCAAGGATGTTCTTGGCAGGATCGCCAGGGATGAGATGAAGCATAAAGAATACGATAACCAACACGATGAAGAAAACAGGTATGATTTCGAGAAATCTCCTTAGAGCATAGCGTTCAAGAGACATGGACCATCCTCTGAGTTAAGCGTTTTTTCCTCATAATACAAACCGTGGTAACCCTGGGGTTTTCCACGATTACCACGGTTCAGTGGAGATGTTCATCTCCCTACCCTCACTTCAGCGAGACATGCTCCCACCGATAGAAATGGCTAGCCGGAAGAACGAAACCCTCCACGTTTGCCCGCATGCCTGTCGGAGAAGGGGGCATCATCAGAAAAAGCCAGACCGCATCCTCGTGAGCTATCCGCTGGAGTTCATGGTAAATTCTCCTGCGCATGTCGTCATCCAGGACGGTTCGCCCCAATTCGGCCAGGAGTTCCACCGTGGGATTGCGATATTCAGTCCAGAAGGCTTGATTCCCCGAATGGACGATTCCGAAGTCTGTCAGCATATCATCATCACCTGAGTCACTCGTGTAGAAGTCCGTTCCCAGCTCATATTGAAGGGTCAATACTCGCTCTGACCTTGTGCCCTCCTCAAGTTTCTGGATGGCAACTTCAATACCGATGTCCCTCAGGTTCTGCTGAACAATGGTTGCGACGCTGACGGCTAAGGGGTCCCCAGCATTGCAGTCAAGGGTTGTCTTAAAACCCTTTTCGTACCCAGCCTCTTTCAGGAGCTGCCTGGCCTTTTCTGGATCGTAAGGGTATGGTTTGATCTGGTCATTGTAATACCGAATTCTTGGCAGGTAAGACGCCGCCAGCTCCCCATGCTTGAAAAGTACGGCGTCAATGATCCCTTGCTTGTTCACGGCATAGTTTAGAGCTTGCCGGACCCTCACATCGTTGAATGGCTTGACAGTATGGTTCATTCTAATCATGTCGCTTCGCCATATTCTATCGAGAGAGACTTTGAAATTAGGATCAGCCTCAAGAACGGCGATCTCACTCCACGGCACATAAACCGCCACGTCAACGCTTCCATCCCGAAGGGCGAGTGTCCTTGCGGCAGCATCGGGCATCACATAATAGATCAGTTTGTCTACCTTGGGTTGTCCCTTTCGCCAATAGTCCTCAAATCTTGAAAACCCAACCTCTTCGCCAGGCTTCCAATACTCAAATTTAAAAGGACCGGCTCCCACAGGTTTTCGTGCAAACTCTTCAGAACCACCAATTTCCTCGAAGTATTTCTTAGGAATAATGGCGGTATTGAACATGGACAGATTTGCAAGGATCGGCGCGTACGGGGCGTTCAATTCGACCCTGACAGTGTACCGGCCCACAGCGACAACGTCCTTGATCGGTTTGAACATATCGGAATAGGGACATTGCTCTGGGTCGCGGCTTCTGCTGAGAGAGAATACGACGTCCTCAGCGGTCACCTCGTCGCCATTGTGAAATTTCACCCCTCTGCGGAGATGGAAAGTGTAGGTTAGATGGTCATCGGAGATCTCCCATGACTCCGCCAAATCAGGCTCAATATGGGTGGAATCATCAGAGAGCCGGACCAGGTTATCCATGACGTTGTGGGACGCCCATATCGTCGGGTTCTCGACATTTGGGACTGGATCGAAGTTTCTCGGTTCCCCGAGCCAGGCCACTCTCAGCACAGTCTCTGCCGCTCCAAGTCCGGCCACCGTTATCAAAAACATCAAACTCAATAGAACTACAATAACCGGTTTTCTCATTTTGTTCCCCTCCTTTTTGTCAGATTAACAGACGTTAGTCTTCTCCAACTTGTTTATCACCCCCCTTCGATCAGGTTAGGCGATACCGCTCACTTCCTCTTGGGAAGCTCTCCAAGGGCAAGAAACTCAGGTCTCCATGAATGATCTTCTCTTTGACATCCATTGGTTTTGCAAGGGCCGTGTCGTCATTCTCACTTTTGCAGTAACGCCTTGATGAGATCCACCGCTAGGGGGGAGAAGTCACCCAATCACGGGATCTGCTCTGTCTCTAAGATCATAGGATTAATCGATTCTGAAAAAGGATTCATCCAGCTCCACCTGTCCCTTGTACACTCTCATGAAAAGCTCCGGCAGTTTCTCAGTCCGCTCGAAGAGCTCAGGATCCACCTCGATTCCTGCCTGGTGGAATGCCTTCACGACCGATCCTGGACGGGGCGGGCATCCCTTGACTGGGATCATCTCCTGGATATCGGGGTGATCCCTATTGGCCTGGTAGATGCACTTCCCTATCAGGATGGTCTTCTTCTTTCCCGGTGTGGGCCGCATAACCTTACCGGTAAGGATCTCCACCTCATTCCAGGGGTCTCCTTTCCACGCCTGAGCAATGGCGGTGGGGATTATCATATTGAGAGCCCAGCAAGAGGTACACAGGGTGAGGTCATACTTACGGTAGGAAAGGCCTTTGACGCCACTGTTCTCCAACAGCTTGGGAAGGGTTCCGTCCTCGTTGTACGGAATGGCATATTTGTGAAGGGACACCACAGCCTCGAGCTTCTCTCCCAAAACTTCCACATCGAACAGATCGATGGGCCTCCCGCGATCCTTCGCCACATAGACCAAATGGGGGACCTCCATCGGATCGTACCCCAGGATCTTCGCCCCCACCATGTCGGCAGAAAGAAGATCCTGGGATGCAACCAGGATGTTGCTCCTCCTTATCCGCCCATCGAAACCCGGCCCCTGTTCATTTGTGTAGATCCCGTCCAAAAGGGTAAAAGAGCGAGGAAGCTTGTTGGGAAGCTTTGCGATCATATAGTTCAGGTCCCTTTTCAGGTTCACACTGTGGCATTTTTTCCGAGACTCCATATCGATCATCCCTTTGAGGTTCTTGATCCCAAGGCTGATCACCGTTTGGGCATGGGTCTTGAGAACAGGGATATTGACAACAAAGTCGCTGCACAGGATATCGGCATTGAGGTTGAGCCTCACCCCTCCACCAAGATCGACCCTCTCGAAAGGCCGTTCCATGACGCTTATACACTTTACCCCGTACCGCTTCTTCAGGACGTTATAGCCGAGACTCTCGAAGGCACGATCAGGCGCCTCTCTGTCTTTGGGGTAGAACACCGGGCCCTCCCCGATGGTGATCTCATCTATCCCGTGTTCCTTGAGAAGGACAACCATATCCTCGACAACGCGAGATGTCGTGATCACCCCCCATTTGGGAAGGGCGGTAGGGGAAACTCCCCTCCAAAAGACGACGTTGGGCTTAATAAAAACCCTTGCCTTTGTGGGCAGATGGTCGAGGCCGTGGGCGAGATCAACGGCCCTTCGGACCGATTCCAGGGGTGTCTCGTAACGGACGATGGCGACAATCGATTTATTCATGAAGAATTGTCCCTGCTCTTCGATCCCCTTTTTCGTCTCATGCTTGAGTTTCTCTATATCCCAGCCTTCGACTTGAAGTTCTCTTTCAGGGGCTCCCATCTGAGCTCGGGTTACTAGCCTTTTGCATCTCGTCCTTGTTCTGTCGTCATCATATCCGATGACAGGCGACCCAATGCCCCGGATCTATCTCCTGGAGTTCCGGAGTGTCTTTACTACATAGGTCCTTCTTGTCGGGGCATCTGGGGTGGAAATGACACCCTGAGGGCGGGCTGATTGCAGAAGGAACTTCTCCCTCTAATAAAATGCGATTCCTTTTGAGGAGCGGATCGGCGGCAGGAATCGCGGAAATGAGAGCCCTCGTATAGGGATGCTTGTGATTGTCATAGAGTTCGTGGTCGGCTGCCACTTCCATGATTCTCCCGAGGTACATGACGGCAATTCGATCGCAGACGTGC
Source organism: uncultured Thermodesulfobacteriota bacterium (assembly GCA_964348185.1). Lineage (GTDB taxonomy): Bacteria > Desulfobacterota > BSN033 > WVXP01 > WVXP01 > CAYGBW01. The sequence continues at coordinate 4,056 of CAYGBW010000066.1, forward strand.
TCTACCACCCCGAGATCATGAGATACAAAGATGTAAGATAGTCTAAAGTCTTCTCTCAAGTCGTCGAGCAGATTGATAATTTGCGCTTGAATGGATACATCCAATGCTGAGACAGGTTCGTCTGCTAGGATCAGTTTGGGGTTGAGGATCAATGCCCTCGCGATTCCTATCCTCTGACGCTGCCCTCCACTGAACTCGTGAGGGTATCGCCACATGTATTCGGGTCTGAGCCCCACCTTTTCCAGGATATCAGCCACCCTGTCCCGCTTCGCGTGACCCGTCGCAATCCCGTGAACTTCAAGGGGAGATCCAACGATGTCCTCAACGCGCTTCCTGGGGTTGAGGGAGGAATAAGGGTCCTGGAATATGATCTGCATCTCCCTCCGAAATAGGCGCATCCTCTCCGGTTCGACTTGGCGAAGGTCTGTTCCCTTGAAGACGATTTCACCCTCATCCGGTTCAATCAGTCTCAAAATCAACTTGCACGCAGTCGACTTGCCGCAGCCGCTCTCTCCTACGAGGCCCAGGGCTTCGTTTTCACCAAGGTGAAACGATATCCGATCCACAGCCTGAAGATAGGCCTTCCTTGAAAACAGTCTCTGGCCGACGGGAAATCTTTTGGACAATCTCCGAATTTCAAGCAACGCCATGAAAGATCTCAATGATACTGCCAGCAACGGGCTATATGATCCTCTTCAACCACGGTGAGCGGTGGCTGTTCGTGCTTACAAATAGACTGAGGGGTATTGCACCGGGGAAAGAAGGCACATCCTTTTGGAAGATGCAGAAGGCTTGGAACCAAACCGGGAATCTCTTTGAGCCTTCTCTTTCCCAGCCTCGATTTCGTTCCGATACTGGGTACTGACATTAACAGACCTTGACTGTACGGATGAACCGGATTCTTAAAGATATCAACGACGCTGCCGACCTCAACGATCTGTCCCGCATACATGACGATGACCCGCTGCGTGGTCTCCGCAACCAATCCCAGATTATGGGTAATCAAAATGACAGCCATTCCGATCTCCTCTTTTAGCTGAAGCATCAGATCCAAAATCTGGGCCTGAATTGTAACGTCCAAAGCCGTCGTCGGTTCATCTGCGATCAACAGTTTCGGATGGCAGGAGAGGGCCATCGCAATCATCACCCTTTGCCTCATCCCACCACTGAGTCGATGGGGATAATCACGCACCCTTTTGTCAGGTTCCGAGATGCCCACCAGTTTCAACATTTCAATCGATCTTTCCAGAGCTTCTCTGCTTTGCAACCCTTGATGCTCGATGAAACTTTCGGAAATTTGATTTCCGATCGTGTAGACAGGGTTGAGCGAGGTCATTGGCTCTTGAAAAATCATGGAGATCTGATTTCCTCGAATCCGACGCAGGTCGGTTTCTGACAGTCTTAGCAACTCGTCACCTTCAAACCATACCTTCCCATCGGCAATCTTTCCCGGAGGCTCTGGGATGAGGCGGAGTATGGAAAGGACGGAAACACTTTTCCCACATCCCGACTCACCCACGATCCCGAGAATCTCTCCTTTGTACACCTCGTAGCTGACCCCATTGACGGCCCGAACCATGCCCTCCGGAGTCTGAAAGAAAGTCGACAGATTCTCGATGTGGAGGAGGCGATCCATGTCAGTCTCTCTCAAGATTAGAGGACAAAAACTGATACCTCAGATGAGGGTCAAAAAAATCCCTTATCCCGTCACCCATGAGGCTGATTCCCAGGGTCGCGATAAAGATCGCCAACCCGGGAAATGTAGCCAGCCACCAAGCCGTCAACATATAGACACGCGAATCTCCCAGCATCCCCCCCCAGGAGGGAGTCGGGGGCTGGACACCCAACCCAAGGAAGCTCAGGAAAGCCTCCAGAATGATGAATCGGGCAACCTGTAGACTCGATAAAACGAGGACGCTGTTCAGTATATTCGGGAAGATCTGAGAGAAGAGGATTCGATTGTTTTTCATCCCCATTGCTCTGGCTGCCTCAACAAAATCCAACTCTTTCCATTTCAGAACCTCAGCCCGAACCACCCGAGTGTAGACAGGCCACGATGTGAGACCCAGGACGACGAGCATATTCTGGAAACTCGGCCCGACTACGGCAATCACCGCCAGGGCTAACAGAACAAAAGGAAATGTGAGCATGATATTGACCATGCTGGAGATAATCCAATCCACGATCTTCCCGTAGTAACCTGAGATCAACCCAAAGAAGACCCCGATGGTCACCGAAATGATAACCGAGGCAAATCCTACCACCAGAGAGACCCGCGATCCAAATATGATTCGGGTCAGAAGGTCGCGTCCCACGTGGTCGGTTCCCAAGATATGGTCCCTGCTTCCTCCCTCTTTCCAGAAGGGTGGCATAAGCCTCTTTGTAATGTCTCCCTCATAGGGGTTGTGGGGAGCGATGAAAGCCGCAAAGATGGCCACAGAACAGGCAAAGACGACAATCAGTGAGCCCAGAGTCCCCATCCGTAACTTCCAGAGGATATGCAACACCCGATATAGTTGGACAGAGGTTCTCTTCTCAGAATTCATGAACGCGGTCTCGTATCCTCGGGTCGATGATGGTAACGACCGCATCAACCAACCAGTTTACCGAAATGATAAAGAGGGCCAACATAACAAGGGATGCCTGGACAACGGGGAAATCATAGGTTCGAATCGCATTCAACAAAAGGCTTGCCACCCCCGGCCACGAAAAGACCATCTCCGTAACCACGGCCGCCCCCACCATGAATCCAAACTGCATCCCCACGAGTGTCACCACAGGAATGAGAGCGTTTCTGAATGCATGTTTCACGACAACCTTCCTTCCAGAGAGACCTTTTGCCCTTGCCGTACGAATGTAGTCCTGGGACAGGATATCAAGCATTCCCGACCGGGTTAATCGCATGGTTTGCGGAGCCATCCAGACCCCCATACTCACACTTGGCAAAACCAGGTGCTTCCATGTTCCATAGCCAGAGACCGGAAGCCAGCCAAGCCATATACAAAAAACGATCATCATCATGATCGCAAACCAGAACAGAGGCATAGCCTGTCCCATCACGGCGACGGATGTGCAGAGATTGTCTATGAGGGTATGGTTTTTTAGGGCCGAGATGATCCCCAGGGGGATGGCAATGATCATGGCAACGGAAAAACCACACCAAACCAAAAGCAAAGAGGCCGGAAACCTCTCCAAGACGAGAGAGATTGCCGGGACCTCAAGAAACAGGGAGGTCCCGAAATCTCCTCTCACAGCATTTTTCAAAAACGTGAGGTACTGAATGATGATAGGCCTGTCGAAACCCATCTTGTGGCGGAACAACGCGATTTCTTCTTCCGGTGCGTCCAGGGGAAGCATCACCGTTACCGGATCACCGGTCAGGTGAAGGAGGACAAAGGAAATGAAAGAGATTCCGAGGCAGATGACAATGATCTGGCCCAGCCGTCTCATCTCGTTCGCCTCCTTGGCGACGAAGTAACGGAGAAGACGTTGGGAGTATTCACAGGAGTCTTCCGGATCAAGGGTTCTAGGGTGGTGGCCCTTACTGTTTTATCCCGGCATCAAAGAATCTCGGGATTTCGTCTGAACCGACAACCATGTCAGCAAGCTTGTTTCCGACGCCATATGTCATCACATATTGCCACATGAAAAGAACGGGAGCCTCGTCCTTGATTATGCGCTGAAGCTGTGAGTAGATTTTCTTTCTGTATTCGGGATCCATGGAGTTCCGAGCCTTTAAGATCAGCTCCGTGGTTTCATCCGACCACCAGTAGGCCCAGAATGACTGTTCGGTACAGTGCTCATAAAAGATCGCATCCAGATCATGGGTCGTCGAATACCCCCAACTCATCTGATACATGGGCCCGGCCTTTCCCGTCCTGATCAGCGTAAACAGGGGGCCCTCATCGGTATATTCCTGGATCTTCATCCGGACTCCCACCTTGGCCAAATCCACCTGCAAGGCCTCAATAAACTGCCTCTGTGCGGGTATTCTCTGGTGGCTGTTGACATGGCGAACCTCAAAGCCATCGGGATAACCTGCCTCTGCCAGAAGCTGCTTGGCCTTTTCAGGGTCGTATGGGTAGGGCTCGATCGTGGGGTCGTAGCCGAAAGCGAAGGGGGAGGCCCACGTAGCGATCCTTATTGCTCTCCCTCTCATGATGTGTTCGATGTACCCGTCGATATTGGCCCCATAGTTGACGGCCTGCCTGACCCTTTTGTCCTGGAAGGGGTTTGGCTCTCCCCGGGGTGCACCGTCGAGCTTGATAAAAGCGACCGGAAGGACCCGGACCTCCATGACCCGGGCGACTCCGGATTTGTTGATCAGATCGATCTGATCCGGGGGGACCGACTCGATGAAGTCTACCCCTCCGGCAAGGAGTTCCGCGATCTGAGTTGCCGTTTCGGGGATCGTCCTCCAGACCAGTGTCTTGATGGGAGGCGCTCCCCTCCACCAATCCTCGTTTGCCTCAACGACCAACTCCCGGCCTTTTTTCCACCGGACAAACTTGTATGGGCCGGTGCCCACCGGATTGAGAGCGAGATGGGCATCCCCCTTTTCCTTGGCATACTTCTCAGAGATCATCTGGAAGTTCGCGAGCCTCTCCAGCATCACCGGATAGGGATTCTTGGTATGGAACCGGACCGTATAGTCGTCGATGACTTCCACGGACTTGATCGAGATGTGCTTCGCCCGCTGCGGGGATTTCTGATCTGGATTTAGAATCCTCTCGAAATTGTATTTGACATCCCGCGCGGTAAAAGGATACCCATTGTGGAATTTCACTCCTTTCCTTAACTCGAACTCCCAAGTCAGGTCATCGAGGATTTTCCAAGAAGTTGCCAACCAGGGACCGATCTCCCTCGTCACCGGGTCTCGATAGACTAGGTTGTCAAACATGTGCCAGCCCACGGTAAACATAGGCCTGACGCTGTGCATGTGGGGGTCCATCGTGGGCAAGTCATAGGCAGTCGAGATGAAGATTTTGCCCTCCGGTTTCCCCCACAGGGGACTGGCTGAAGCCAAAAGAAAGACGAATCCATAAATCGCGATTTGCAAAAGTACACCGACTTTTTTTGTTCTCATCATGTCCACCTCCTGTGCCGAGTGAAAAGCCTTGACAAGACGCTACCGACGCAAAACCTTTCCCGGAAGACCCCTGTGATACTCCCCCCTTTCAATGGTGATTTTCCCGTTGATCAGCACAAGTTCAACCCCGTCCGGGAATCGACGCGGTTCACTGTACGTGGCGTTGTCCTTGATCCGTGCCAGATCGAAAAGAACGATGTCGGCAAACATTCCCTCGCGAATCCATCCTCGATCCTTGATGCCCATGATCTGAGCAGGCCATGATGTCATTTTCCTCACGGCTTCCTGAACAGGGATAATCTTCTCGTCACGCGCATGAACACCGATAACCTGAGGATACGTCCCATAGGCAGCTGGATGAGGCGTCCCCTTTCCAAAATCGCTTGCATCGGTGGAGATCGCTCCGAGGGGGTGTTTGATCAATTCCCGGTTCGGTCCGTCTGTGGAGAGGTCACCGGAAACGCCGAAGACATAGCAGCTCGCAACCCCATTCGCTTCGAGCATCAGGTCGGCAACGGCGTCGAAAGGTTTCTTGCCGACAATGGCTGAGACCTCTTTCATGCTCTTCCCGACAAACCTCTCGTGTTGCTCGCTTCCCACATGGTACACGCGGATGTTATCCCAGCCCACTGCCTCGACAATATTGTGGGCCCAGCATCCGGGGATCCAGGGGGGCCAGCCAGGAATGGACTCTTCGATATCCAATTCAATTCGACGGCGAGTCTCGGGAGCCCCAAGCCGCTCCAAAAGCTTTTGGATGCCTCCTTCCAAAGACCAAGGGGGAAAGATGGCGGTCATACTGGTATTCGCTGCAACATAGGGGAAGACGTCGTAGGCGATAGAAACACCTCGCTCCCTGGCCGATTCCTCGAGTTTCAAGGTTTCTTCTATCTTCCACCAGTGGTCTTTTCCCACGGCCTCATGGTGGGAGTGCTGGACAGAAACACCGGTCTCCTCTCCGATCTTGATGATCTCCTTTACCGCCGGAACAAGGGTTTCGCTGGAGCCACGGATGTGGCTGGTGAAGATTCTTCCCTTCGAGGAGGCCACTCGGGCTAGCTCCATCAATTCGTGGGTTGTTGTGTACATCCCTGGTGGATAGATCAGGCCACAGGAAAGGCCAAAGGCCCCATCCCCGAGTGCTTCTTGGACGAGTCTTTTCATCTTCGCCAGCTGATCGCCAGTCGGGATTGCATCGCTCATCCCCATAACCGCGATTCGTATGGTTCCATGGCCAGCCAATGTCCCCACGTTTAGGGCGACCCCTTGAGTTTCTAATACCTTCAGGTACTCCCCCAGTGTGGACCAGTCCCACCTCGCTCCTTCAGGACTCTGCCAAAAGGTTCCCTTTACAAGGTGGACATTCTCTGGATTGAGGGGGCCTAAGCTCTTTCCGCAGTTTCCGATAATCTCGGTCGTAATACCCTGTCGGATCCGTCCCTCAAGGTAGCGGCACTGGTCCTCAGCATTCAGCGTAAAGATGGGGCCAGAATGTGCATGGACGTCGATGAACCCTGGACAGACCGTCAGGCCCTGAGCATCGATTACGCTGCTGGCCTGGCTGGCTTCAATCCTGCCAACAGAAACAATCTTTTCCCCCCGAATCCCTACATCCGCCCTAAACCAGGGATTGCCAGTTCCATCGAGAACACTTCCGTTTTTGATTACGATATCCAACCGAACACTCCCCGGTCTTGGCTCGCAGAGGTGATTTATTTTTGCCTTGTATCGATCAGCGGCAAAAAGAAGCCACGACAGAAAGATTCATTCCGTGGCACAAAGATACTTTACCTTGATTTGCTCATTATCTTTCAACTCGTCGATTGTCGATTCGTAAACGATTGTCCCTTTGCTGATGATATAGGCATAGTCGGCAACCCCCAATGCCATGGGGAGATTCTGTTCGACCAGTAATATCGAAAAGCCCTCATCCTTTAGCTGACTGATGATAGATCCAATTTCACGAACGATCAAGGGGGCAAGACCTTCCGAAGGCTCATCCATCAGCAGTAGCTCAGGGTTAGTCATTAACGCCCGCCCGATGGCCAACATCTGTTGCTCACCGCCGCTAAGGAGGTTTCCCTTGAGGCTCTCTCGCTCCTTGAGGACGGGGAAATGGGCGTACACTTCAACTAAAGACCAGGCTCCCGCTCTTTCTCTCGATCTCGCTGCCATGGTGAGATTTTCTTTTACACTCAGTGATGGGAAGATATTTCGGCCCTGGGGAATCAGCCCAAGGCCTATCTGGGCGATCTCGAAAGGCTTGAGATGGGTAATGTCCTTTTCTTTGTACCGCACCGTACCGCTCCGTGGAGGGGTGAAGCCGATGATCGACCGAATTGTCGTTGTCTTTCCCATGCCGTTGCGGCCCAGAAGGGCGACGACAGTCCCTTCCTGAACAGCCATCGAAACACCATGAAGGACATGACTTTCCCCATAATAGGTCTGGACATCCTCTAGTTGTAACATTTCATTCCTCGATACCCAGATAGATCTCCCTCACTCTTGGGTCAGCTTGGATCTTCTCTGGCACGCCGTCAGCGATAATCTCTCCGTAATGGAGTACAATGATCCGTTCCGCCGCACCAAATACGACATCCATATCAT
>CAYGBW010000067.1:0-16733 GCA_964348185.1 uncultured Thermodesulfobacteriota bacterium
AAGGCTTACAAGCCAACTTCGAGATGATTTCTGAGAATTAAAGCTAATCCCTTTGATTTTATTTAATATTTTATTACTCGTCTTGCGCTACCCCTCACGCCAACGCGCGGGTGCCTTCACTTGAAGGGAGTCTTGGATTCCGCAGAGAGAGGACGTTGGCATCTGAAATGACTAGGGGAAGTTCTTCCTTTTTCCCGCCAGTAGTGATAGAGATACTGCTGGGCATATCCCGCAAAGGGACCGAAGCGCTGGCGTGCAAATGCGCCGATTCTCTTGGACGATGTTTTCTCCCCATGAAAATAGACGCCTTCCATACCTCTCTTGATCCACGTGTCAACGGGGAAGGCCTGGGAGAATTCCATGGAAAAAAGCAAGACGCAGTCAGCGACTTTTTCTCCCACACCGGGAAGATCCATCAGCAGGGCCCGTGCCTCTCGATAGGGCCTAGCGATGATGCGCTCAAGGTAGCCTTTCTGAACGATCCGATTCACCTCGTAGAGGTAACGGGCTCGAAACCCCAAACCCATGGCCTCAAGCCTGTCCAAATCATCAATCGTCCCTTCTGCGGGGAACGCATAGCCCTGGTAGTTTCCAAGAGAGACGGGTTTTCCAAAAGCGCGGCAAAGCCGTTCCACGATGACCTTGATGTGATCGATGCTCTTTGCCGATGAGCAGATAAAAGAGACCAGACACTCCCACGGATCCTGATGAAGGATTCTGAGACCCCAGTAAAGCTCTACAGCCTCTTTCAGAACCTCCTCTTCCACCAGGGGTCTCAAGATCTCCCTGAGGTTTCCCTCCAACCCAAAGTAGTGGATGACGAAACCCGCTTCAACTCCATCGAAGTACAGATCGCCCCCCCTCTGGCAAATCCTGAAAACCCTGTCCCTCTGATGAACGAGATATCCCTCAGCCAAACGAATATAACGGAAGGTCTGCCCACTCTCAAGGGTTGAAGAGAGGTCAAAGTCCTCAACGCCGATGCGGTTCATGGGTTGAACGTTCTAACGATCTAGATGGGAATAGCAAAATTGCCTACCGGGCGTGCATTCTTTCTCGGCCCTCAGGGGGGATTACCGCTTCTACCGGATCCCTGGGAATGGTTGAAGCCACAAGGTGGTGTTGAAGGTATTTCCGGGCGACCCGGAGAATGTCCTCTCGTTGCACCTGACTGATGAGTTCGGGGTATCGCACACCCCAGTCGAATCCAAGTCCAAGGACCTCTCCCAGAGCGGCCTCATAAGCCTGCGCGGCAGTGGTTTCAAGGCCCAGGTTATGCATGGTGATAACCACGTTCTTCCCTCTTTCGATCTCCTCGTCCGAAACCAAGCCTTCCCGAAGCTGCTCGATTTTCTCAAAGATGAGATCAAGGACCTGGTGAAAATTCCCCATGGTGGTCTGGGTCATAACGCCAAAATAACCCGTATCGACGCCGTAGCTGGGGAAAGCGTGGACATAATACACGAGACTGGTCGTTCCCCCTCGAAGAGACTCATGAAGCCATCCACTGGGATAGCCAATGCCTGAAACAATGGCGTCAATCACATCCATGGCAGGCCGATCCCTGTCGAGCAGAGTCATCCCGTTATAGCCTACCAGAATGGCCGCTGAAACCTTGTCTGTTGGCTTTTCAATCTGATCATCCCGCACCAGCCAAGGGCGCCTACCTTCCACAGGGGGTTCCTCCAGATGTCCCGGCTTTAGGTCATGGAAGGCTTTCCCCACCTTTGCCTCAATTTCCCCTACATCGATGTCCCCGAAAATCGCAAGGACCGTGTTGTTGGCCATAACGAGCTTCTGGTAAAAGGCTTTGATATCTTCTCGGCTCAGGGCCCTGATGGACGCCTCCGTCCCCATCGGATCCTTCCCATAGGGATGGTCTCCGTAGTAACGCTTCCGAAAAAAACGTTGGACCTCGTTCTCCCAACTTTCATCGATGCGCCCAATGGCCAAAAGGGTGTCTTTCCGCTGTTTCTCGATCTCTTCAGGGGGAAACGACGGGCGGGTCACCACATCTGCCAGAATCTCCAATCCCGTGTCAAAGTCCTCCTTCAGGACACTCACACTCGCAAAAAAGGTGTTGTATCCCGACCCGGACCCGATGCGGCCCCCGATTTCTTCCATGGCCTCGGCAATCTCGGTTTTTGATCGTCTCTCCGTCCCCCTCGTGAGAAGACTGAAAGTGAACTGGCTGATTCCTGTCTGATCAGGAGGCTCAAACCGGACGCCTCCCTTTCCAAAAAGCTGAAAACTCACGATGGGAGCTGTCCTGTTCACTTTGGTCAAAAGGACCATACCGTTCGGAAGAACCCGTTTCTCTGTTTTGGAGTCCTCCCATCGGCGAGAAATCTCTGATTCTTTCTTCTGGGAAGCCTCTCTCGGGGGGGTGATCGCCGCGACAGTCATGCGGCCGGGCGTGAGATAGCGACGCGCGACTCGGAGAACGTCCTTTCGGGTCACCTTTTGAATCTCACGGACGTATTGGTCGTCAAAGTATGGATCCCCTGTCGCAACATAGGCGGTTGCGAGGCTCGATGCAATCGCATTGACCTCCTGGTTGCTGAAGATGTGATCGGCTATCACCTGTCTTTTCGCCTTCTCCAGTTCCCTCTCTGAAACCGGGCGATCTTGGAGGTCTTCGATTTCCTCCCAGAGGGATTCCATCGCCCGCTTCCTGTTCTTCCCTTCAAGGCTCGCGGTAATGATAAACATACCCCTTGCAAAGGAGGGGGTCCAATTGAAGGTGTTGACAGATAGAACGAGCTTCTCCCGATCTTTCAAACCCTTGTAGAGCCTTGAGGTCCGACCCCGACCCAGAATGATGGCGAGTACATCAAGGGGATAGAGATCGGGGTCTTTCAACGACACCGAGGGCACACCGATGGTTGTGGACGTCAGGCGCGCAGCCGGAAACTCTCTCTCAACCCGTCTCGGCCCGATTTGAGGAGGCTCCGGTGGAACGTAGATAGGCTTCTCAAAGTCTCTCCTCAGGTCTCCAGCCAGGCGAATCACTTCTCTCAAAGCCTCCTGGGCATCAACGTCGCCAACAATCGTCAGCACCATGTTTTGCGACGAGTACCGGCTCCTGTAGTATTCATATAGCTGGTCACGGCTGATCTGGACAAAAACATCCTCATAACCGATGATCGGATGGCGGATCGGATGAATCTCATAAGCGGTCTTCATGAAGAGTTCCCAGAGCTGACTGTTCGGGTTGTTCTCTCGGAGTTTCATCTCCTGCTGGATTACCCGCTTTTCCCTTCTAAACTCCTCGACGTCGATCGTGGACTCCGTCACGTACGAAATGAGAAGGGTGAGGGCGGTTTTGTAATGAGAAGAAGTGGTATTGATATAGTAGACCGTTCGATCGTGCGACGTATAGGCATTGGAGGCCCCCCCGATCGACTGGAGAACATCCTTTGCTTCATCCTCTCGAAAACGGGATGTGGTGCCCCCCGAGACGATGTGCTCCAGATAGTGCGAGAGCCCTCCGTTCAAATACTGGTCCTCATGGATCGAACCCGTCCTCACCAGAACCTGCGTGGAAACCGCCTTCGACGAATGGATCTCTCGAATGAGTACGGTGAGGCCATTCTTCAGCTGCACAAAGAGATCTCCAGGCCTGGTGGGCAGAACCCTCTCAACGGCCTTCCGTGACTCAGGCGCCAAGGAGGGCATTCTCCAATCCGCCTCCAGTCCCTGAGAAAGGGCAGTTGAGAAGGGCCACACCATGAGCGATAGGGCGAGCCAACCTGTTATCCGATGGCCAGAATTTCTCATCATTTCTCCCCTTCTGAGCGGTCCGGTCGATCGACGAATCTATTGGACTGATCAGTCCCCCCTCCCTGAATCGGCCTCCTCCTGGGTCGACGGGAAGGTGGACTCCCTGAGTGTCCGCCCTGGAATTCCGGATCCCCTGGGAGAGGGCCTCAAGTCCCCATATGGTCCCGGCCCAGGGCAAAGGCCTTTCGATTCACCCCGTGAACCCTGGGGGGAACGTATCGGAGGACCACCTCGATCCAGAGGTCTCGGTCGATGTCAAATAGTCGAGAAAGAGCACCCAAAAGCACGACGTTCGCCGCCCGCATATCGCCCGCTTCTTGGGCCAGGCGGGTCCCCGCTAACGCATGAAAACGCCTGATATGCCGCCTCACGGTCTCCTCGATTTTTGACGGGTAGGTCATCTGGCCTAAGTTGACGGCAGGAGGGTTGATCTTGTGTTCGTTCAGGATTACGACCCCATCGGGTCTCACGTGATTGATCCACCTCAGGGCCTCGAGTTCTTCGAAGCCAAGGAGGATATCCACATCCCCCTCCTTAATAATGGGTGAAAAGACCTTCTTGCCACAACGGACATGACTGGTAACGCTGCCTCCGCGCTGAGCCATCCCGTGAATCTCACTTTTTTTGACGTCGTACCCCGCATCGAGAAAGACCTCTGCCATAATGTCGCTGGCCAGGATGATACCCTGTCCCCCCACGCCGGCGAGAAGAACGTTCGTCACGCCGTTTTCCATGCCCTTTCCCCCCGCAGTCTTAGCGGTCTTTGAAGGACTTGTCTTCCTTGGTTTCAAATCCATAAACGACCTCACGCCCCGTTGAATGGATGGCCTCGAACTTACAGACCTGGATGCAGAGTCCACAGCCTGGACAGAGGGTTTTCTCAATGGATGAAAACCCCTTGCGCCCCTTCCCCTCTGACCGCCTGGCCATTTCTCCTTCCAACGGGTTCCATGAGATGGCAGGACACCCGAGACTGAGACACATCCTACACCCTGTGCACTTGTCCCGGTCGATGGCATAGGGTTCATGGTAAGTCTTGATCTCCTTCCGGAGCATGGCACATGGCCCCTGATTGATAATGAGGGAAGGTTCGTTTCTGGCTGTCTCTTCGGTGATGATCCGATCGATTTCCTCTAGGTTCCATGGATTGGTGACCCGAATACGCTTGATCCCCATGGACTCTGCCAGACCCACAAAATCGAGACGTTCTGTCGGTTCACGACGGATTGTGAACCCGGTGGCCGGATGTTCCTGGAAGCCTGTCATGGCCGTTGCATGGTTGTCGAGGATAATAACCGTGGTCTCGCCTTTGTTATAGGCCACATCAATCAATGGGGTTATCCCACCGTGAATGAACGTGGAATCGCCGATGACGGCGACCACTTTTTTTCTTTCCTCCCGGCTCAGGACTTTGGAAGCCCCGTGCGCCTGTCCTATACTGGCCCCCATGCAGATGCACGAATCAAGCGCATTAAGCGGCGGAAGGGCGGCAAGGGTGTAGCATCCAATGTCACCCGCCACAAAGAATTTCCTTCTCTTCAAAAGGTGAAATATCCCCCGGTGGGGACATCCAGCGCACAGGTTCGGGGGTCGTGGCGGTAGGGGGTCCGTGTGGAAAACAGGTGGCGCCTGAAAGGTCGATCCCTTCATTCCCTTCTCAACCTTAAGGGGACTCAGCTCACCGCAAAGGGGGAAAGCCCCTTTTCCCCCCTTGACCGTGAACCCCATGATTTTGAGGTTTTCTTCCAGAAAGGGGTCCAGCTCTTCCACAACGTAGACCTCTTCGACCTGGTCGTAGAAACGCTGGAGTAAGTCTCTAGAAAGGGGCCACACCATTCCCAGTTTGAGGTAGGAATAGTCGGGAAAGACCTCCTTGGCATACTGGTAGGAAATCCCCGCTGTCACGATACCCACCTTCCTGTCGTTAAGCTCAATCCGATTCTCCCAAAAACTCCCCGCATAATCCTTTAGTCTGAGGAGTCTCTCTTCAACGATTCGATGTCGACCTCTTCCGTAGACCGGCAGCATCACCAGCTTTTCCGCATCTTTTCTCGTTTCTATGGGAACGGGCCCCTCTTGGCGATCCTCCAGGAAAACGACGGTCTTGGAGTGGGAGATTCGTGTTACACTTCTCACCATAACCGGTGTATCGAATCGTTCGCTGAGTTCAAACCCAACTTTGACGAAACCTTTGGCCTCTTGACTATCACTCGGTTCCAGCATGGGGATTTTGGCAAACTTCGCATAGTTACGGTTGTCCTGTTCGTTCTGGGAAGAATAGAGTTCTGGATCATCAGCAGTCACCAAGACGAGCCCTCCCCTTACGCCCGTGTAGGAGAGGGTCATGAGGGGATCGGCCGCCACATTGACCCCGACATGCTTCATGCAGGCAATGGCCCGAGCCCCGGCAATACTCGCGCCCATAGCCGCCTCCAAGGCGACTTTTTCGTTTGGTGCCCACTCTGCATAGATTTCTCCATACTCTCTGCCGATTGTGTCCAGAATCTCTGAGCTTGGCGTGCCCGGATAGGCAGCGGCGAATTTCACTCCACCCTCGTAAGCCCCCCGTGCGATCGCCTCATTCCCTGTCAACACCTTTTTCATGTCTATTTCCCTGGTCCAGAAAAACTGGGATATTCCTTCGATTAATCCGTGGCTTGTTGGAAGGGGATCACGGTTTTTGCAGTAGAAAGATAGTATACAGGCTACCGGACCTGTCTTTCAAGCAAGGCCACCCTTCTTTTGATCCGGTTTGACTCGGTAGAATCAGGATATTTTTCCAGAAAGTCTCTGTATGCCCCGAGGGCTTCTTGTTCCTGCCCCATCTCTTCATAGGTTCGGCCCAGTGCTAGGATCGGCTCTCCCCCTAGAAAGACCGGCTCCATCTCTGCCAGTTCCCTGAAACAGGCGAGGGCTCTTTCATAGTTTTTTTCATTTCTGTAGGCAAAACCAAGGCTCTGAAGGACAAGGAGACGATACAGTTGGTTACTGCCGGCTGTGGAAAGAAACCTCTCGTATTCCTGAATTGCCTCACCATACCTCCCCAACCTCGTCAAACACCTTCCCAGGTAAAAAACGCCCAGTGCCCCGCTCTCTGTGGAACCGTAGTCTGTAACAAGATCCTTCAGGACGTTGAGAGCTTCAGTGTAAGTCGAGGTAGCGTCTTCCCCGCTCAGACCATCAGCGTCCTTCAGTTTGGTGACCCCCTGGGAAAGGAGAAAGGATGCATGCTGCTCCTTTCGCTCCAGACCTCTGCTCCAGAGCACGACTGCCGAAACGGCTAGCGCCACAAGAACAAGCCCAAAGGTAAACAGCCTCCAGTTTTTGACAAGTCCCTCTCTGACCCTATCAAAAACGGTGTCTAGTCGATCCGGTTCCTGGGTTCTCTTTGCAGGTCTCTTCAGCTTCCTCGGCATGGACTTCCCTCTCTTTTTTTCGAATCTTATATGGTCAGCGCACGATTTGTCAACTATCTCGCCTTCAGTTTCAGCCTCTCTTACGGTTCTCTTGACTTTTTGAATGAAGTTCCTTAGTTTTTCTAAAAGGCTCCGGGGGACGGAACGGTGGATGGTGGGATTTGGACAAAGACGCTTGCTGAACTCTATCTCAACCAGGGGCACCCGGAGAAAGCCCTGGAGATCTATTATGAGATCCTGAAACGAGAGCCTTCAAACCGAGAGATTCGTGAGGCCATCAATGATCTGAAGGGAAAGATGGCTCACCCTTCTCAGCCTCATTTCATTGACCCCCCTCAGGATTTCACAAAAAAGGAGAGAATCAAAACCCTCCAGAAGTGGCTCGACAATATTCGGCTTACACGGAAGCAGCAGGACCCATAGGGTGAACCCTTGAACAAGAAACGGATCGGTTGGGTGAGGAACCTTCTGACCAACAGCGATCTTGACGGCTTTTTGGTCACAAGCCCGGAGAACGTCCGATACTTGAGTGGCTTCACAGGCTCTGACGCCGCTCTCGTCCTCACGAAGGACCAGAAGTATCTTCTTACGGATTCTCGTTACACGACTCAGGCGCGAGGGGAGACCCGTGGCTACGACATTGTCAAATACGTGAAAAAAGGCGAGGGGATTGCGGACGTCGTCCAGGCATGCTCCATAAAGCGGTTGGGGTTTGAGTCCCCGCACATGACCTACGCCTTATATGCAGACCTGGGTGAAAAACTCCGCGAGACACAACTCGTTCCTCTCGACGAGAAGATCCGGACAGTCAGAATCAGGAAGGATCCCTCGGAGACTCGTACCCTCAGAAAAGCGATTGCCATTGCCGAACAGGCCCTCCTGAACAATCTCCATCGGATCAAACCCGGTATCGCGGAGAGGGAACTGGCCCAGGAGATTGAGTTTGAGATGAGGCGGCTCGGTGCTGAGTCTTTGGCCTTTGACACGATTGTCGCTTCTGGGTCTCGGGGGGCCCTTCCCCACGGGAAGGCCAGCGAGAAGCGGTTCGAGAAGGGCGATCTCATCCTCATCGATTTTGGCGCCCGCTTCAACGGATATCACTCCGATCAGACCTGTACGATCTCCCTGGGCAATCCGACACGAGAGCAGAAAGAGATCTACTCCATTGTAAAAGAAGCGCATGACCGCGCCATTTCATTGATCCGACCCGGTGTGGCGATTGAAGAAATCGATCGCAGGGCGCGTCAATATATAGAAGACCATGGGTATGGTTCTCGGTTTGGCCACGGCCTTGGCCACGGAGTCGGGTTGGCTGTTCACGAAGAGCCGCGGATCTCGTTTGATAGCTCCGGCATCGCCGAATACGGTATGGTCTTCACGGTAGAGCCAGGGATCTATATTCCAAAATGGGGCGGTGTGCGGATCGAGGACATGGTGCGGGTCAAAAGGGCGGGATGTGAGGTCTTGACCCAAATAGACAAGGGACTCATGATCCTGTGAAGGCACAAGAATCGTGAGGTCTTGAGGGGCAAAGAACGGCTCTTCTCAAAACGTTCCAAAGGGTAATGGACAAATCGGGAATGATGAGGCGCTGAGTTGTGCTATAGGTTGATTTAAAGGTCTAACCCCTCAGCTATTTATCCAACTTATGAAGTTTTTCTCAATAAGCCTTTGTTTTTGTTTAATATACAGCACACTACGTTGTCATTTCATCATTTGATACGACGAGTTGACTGGGGTGGGACAGGTTATCGCCCTCTACAATCGGTCAAGATAAGATCGCTAAGGAGCTGTTATGCCAACCATTTATGACTTTCGAAAAGGCCTTAAGATCGAACTCAATGGCGAACCCTATGTGATCGTGGATTATGAGCACGTCAAGCCTGGGAAAGGTGGTGCCTTTGCCCGAACGAAAATCAAGAGCCTAATTACGGGAAATGTTCGGGAACAGACATTCCGTGTCTCCGATCGAGTGGATAGCCCGGACGTTGAAGAGAGACAGCTCCAGTACCTCTATCATGACGGAGAGAAATACTGTTTCATGGACAATGAGACCTATGAGCAGTTTTTTCTCACGGAGGATCAGGTAGGGACCAGTAAGGATTTCCTGAAGGAGAATGTCGAGGTTTCAGTGCTCTATCATAATAAGAAACCTATTGGGATGGAACTACCGATTTTTGTGGAATTAACAATCACTGAAACCCAACCGGGAGTTCGGGGCGATACGGCGACCGGAGGAACCAAGCCTGCAGTCTTGGAAACCGGAGCCACGGTCCAGGTTCCTCTGTTTCTGAACGAAGGCGATGTCATCAAGATCGATACGAGGACGGGAGTCTACATCGAAAGGGCCAAGTGATCCATCTTGTCAAGGCACCGGCTCGGAAGCTGAAGAGATTCCGTCTTGACCGGACGCTCTTTTTAAAATATCTTAGGGGTGATTCAATTTTCCAGCTACCCCTCACTGAGAAATGTCCCTGGAGCGAACATTACAGAGTTTTTGGGGCTACCCGTCTTGGCGAAGGGAGTGTCCCCGAAGGGGCGAGATTCCGCTGTCTGAGGCCGCTAGGCCGAGTTCGGAAGATCGAACGACCAAGCCTTAGAACGGGTCAAAAACTCTGTACAGAGAGGGTCGGGGGCGTTTTTCAGTGACGACTAATTGCACCATTCCATCATGTAACTGTTCATAGGCCTATCACCCGGATCGATACATCGCCTCAATCACATCCCGGTAAGTCTCGTTGATGGACTTTCGCTTGACCTTCATGGTGGGGGTCACTTCTCCGTCTTCTGGGTCGAGGCGCTTATCAAAGATGGTGAACTTCTTGATCGTCTCCACCCGGGCGAGGGTCCTGTTGACTTTGTTCACCTCGGTCTGGATGAGTTTTCTCACCTCGGGGTTCTGGGAGAGGTTGGCAAAGGTTGTGAAGGGGATGCGGTGGTCCTGGGCGTATTTGACGACGTTTTCTTCGTCGATCATGATCAGGGCGGTGAGATACTTCCGTCTGTCTCCGATGACCACGGCGTCGTTGACATAGGGGCTGAACTTGAGCTGATTCTCGATATTCTGGGGAGCGATGTTTTTGCCTGCGGCCGTGATGATGAGGTCTTTCTTCCGGTCGGTAATCCGGAGGTTTCCCCCGTCGTCGATGAGCCCCACATCCCCTGAGTGAAGCCAGCCGTCAGCCAGGGTTTCCGCGGTGGCGTCAGGGTCCTTGAAGTATCCTCTGAAAACATTGGGGCCCCTCACCAGGATCTCTCCATCCTCGGCGATTCTGACCTCCATGCCTGGAAAGGGTTTTCCCACGGTGCCGAGCCTGATATCGTCCCCCTGGTGCATGGTGGTGGGTCCGGTTCCCTCGGTCTGTCCGTATAGCTCCCTCATGTCCATTCCCAGGCCGCGAAAAAAACGAATCACGTCGGGCGATATCGGAGCTGCTGCGGATATGGCAATCCTTACGCGCTCAAGGCCCAGCCTCTCCCTGAGTTTGCGAAAAACGCAGAAGTAGGCCAACCCAAAGAGAAAGCGCCACCAAAGGGGAACGTCGTGGCGATCGAGTCTCATCCGAGAGACCCTCGCCCCCATGGCTGTGGCCAACTGGTAGCAGACCCTCTTAAACCAGGTGGCCTCAGACATCCCGATGAGGATGGCGGAATAGAACTTTTCCCAGATTCGGGGTACGGCAAAGAGAACCGTGGGCGACACTTCTCGCATGTTCTGGGGAATGGTGTCGGTGTGCTCTACAAAGTTGACCGTGTACCCGTGGGCGAGGGCGATGAACACACTGAACATCCGCTCTGCAATGTGACAGAGGGGAAGGAAAGAGAGCACATCGTCGGCATCCCTGACGCCGAAAACCTGGGCGCATGTTTTGGCTGTCCAGAGGACGTTTTGGTGGGTGAGCATGGCCCCCTTGGGAGGCCCTGTGGTTCCAGAGGTGTAGATGAGCACCGACAGGTCCTCGGGCTGGGGTTCCTGAAGGCGGGTCTCGAAGAGGTCCGGGTTTTTTCTCTCCATCTCCCGGCCCAGACCCTGCAGCGCTTCCATGCTCATCACCATGGGATCCTGGAAATGCTTGAGCCCTTCCATGTCCATGACGATGATCCTTTCGAGCTTCGGCGTGTTCTCTCGAAAGATCAGGGCCTTGTCCAGCTGCTCCTCGTCCTCGACAAAGTAGAACCTCGATTCGGAATGGCCCACGATGTACTGACACTGTTCAGGGGAGTTGGTGGTGTAGATGCCTGTGGTCACGCCCCCGGCCGACTGGATTCCCAGATCCGCATAGAGCCACTCCTGTCGGTTTTCGCCGATAACAGACACGCACTCCCCTTTTTTCAGGCCCAGGGCGACGAGGCCCAGGGCGACATGCCTGACGTTCTCAAGATACTCGTCCCAGGAGATATCCCGCCAGATTCCAAATTCCTTTCTCCGAAGGGCCACGCGGGCTCCGTATTTCTGAGCTTGGCGGTAAAAGAGGGTGGGTACCGTATCGGTTCGCATGGATATGATTTTTGTCAGTTGTTAGTGGTCAGTTATCAGGAGTCAGTTGTCAATGGTCAGTTGTCCGTTGTCGGATTACCATAGCAGTGGGTAGACTAGCCGAAATGATCCCCGCAACCGACGACGGACAGGATGGTTCTGACTCCGCAGTGAAATGGGCATGAATGCTCCTGTGTGTGCGCCATTCCGCGGCCTTTCATCCTACTTGAGAAACATGGACTCGAGCTTCATGGCGAGGCTCATGTTGCCTTTGATTTTCAGACTGCCCTCCATGAAGGCGCTCATGGCGTTTATCTTTTTGCCAAATATAGCGATCCATGTATCGGTATCGGTGATCACGGTGCAGTCGGGCGAATCGGCTGTCCCCTCTCTGACGTTGCAGTTTCCACCCGTAATGGTCGCATTCCACTCGCCCCCACCCGGACCGCTGATACTGAACTGGTAAACCGCCTCCACCCCCACACCTGCTTCAGGCTGAAAGCTGTCCTGCATATTGGCAAAGATCTCTTTGCAATCCATAAAGCTTCTCCCCTTCTGAGGTCGACTCAAGTCTCAAACCCCCTCCCAGATATGGAATCCTGTGCCAACCTATTTCCCCATTTACCTGACAACCGACAACTGACCCCTGACAACCAAGAACAGCCCTTTCCTTACGGACTCAGATGGTATCGAGACACGCTCAGTACGCTATCGGCGATTTCCCTTCGCAGGGCCACCCCGTTGATCGGGGTGTACCGGGTGAATTTCCTCAGCCCTGCAAGCTGGGTCCTGAGATCATCTCCCTGGGCCACGGCGCCGAGAACCTGCCGTGCCCATAGCTCCACCCTGGGAAACGCCTCATCGATATAGGCCTTCGTGGCAGCCAGATGAATCCGGGCCTCTTCTTCCCCGGATTTTTCGACTTTTTTCAGGGTTCGCAGCAGGGCGCTCTCCATGGCAAAGATCTCGATGACCATGTCCGCGATGAGGGCAACGATCTCCTGCTCCTCCCGGAGGCTTTCCATGTGTTTCTGTGTGGCGAGTCCCGCGGCCATCAGGCCGATCTTCTTGGCCATTTCCACCATCTTCCCCTGAACACCGAGGATCGTCGTGTCTGATTCCATGAGACTTGGGGTGTAGGACATGATTTCCCCTGTCAGTTTCTGGATAGCCGGGAGAAGGGCCAATTCTCCCTTCATCGCCTTTCTCATGAGCATATCCAGGACGAGCATTCGGTTGATTTCATTGGTCCCCTCCCAGATCCGGTTGATCCGGGAGTCTCGGTAGGCGCGCTCTGGAAGATACTCCTGGATATAGCCATACCCACCCAGAATCTGGACAGCCTCGTCGACCACATAGTCGAGCATTTCTGAGGCGTACACTTTGTTGACGGAACACTCGGTGGCATACTCTCGAATGCCATCAGCCGTTTTCTGGCCCGCGTCCTCGGCGGTCGGATCGATTCCGTGGAGAATCCGGTCGATCAGTCCGGCGGTCCGGTAGACCATGCTTTCCGTCACATAGATCCGGATGGCCATCTCTGCGATTTTGTGCTTGATCAGCCCGAATTCGGAGATGGGCTTCCCAAACTGGACCCGCTGTTTGGCATATCGAATCGACTCGCCTAGCATCGCCTTGGCCCCACCGACGCAGGCCCCTCCCAACTTGAAGCGACCGATGTTGAGGGTGTTGAGCGCCACCACATGGCCCCGTCCAATCTCTCCCAGGACGTTTTCCACCGGGACCTTGACGTCTTCAAAGATGACCGCCCGCGTGGACGTCCCATGGATGCCCATCTTCTTCTCCTCTTCGTCCAGGGAGAGCCCCTTTGAATTTCGCTCTACGATGAACCCGGTGAACTCCTCCCCGTCCACCTGAGCATAGGTCAGAAAAAGGTCGGCAAAACCGCCATTGGTGATGAACTGTTTCTGTCCGTTGAGGGCGTAATGCTTTCCGTCCTTGGTGAGGGTTGCAGTGGTTTTGCATCGGAGGGCGTCGGATCCATGCTCGGACTCGGTCAGGGCATAGGCACCGATCCACTCCCCCATTGCCATCTTTGGAAGATACCGCTCCTTCTGCTGGGGAGTCCCGAAGAAGACGATGGGCAGGCTACCGATCCCGGTATGGTCAGCAAAAGTCACGGCAAATGAAGTCCCCCCGAGGGTCATTTTTTCGGTGACGAGAAGGGAACTCACCTTATCGAGCCCGGCTCCCCCGTAAACCTCGGGAACATCGGCCGACAGAAGTCCCAGCTCCCCAGCCCGACCCATGAGACTCCGAATGAGATCGTAGTTCAAATCCTCGAGTTCATCGGCTTTGGGAACCACCTCTCCCTGAGCGAATTCTTCAGCCGACTTGGCCACCAGACGCTGCTCCTCGTCGAAATCCTCGGGGGTAAAGACCTGGTCCGGCCTGATCTCCTCGATGAGGAAACTTCCGCCTTTGATGATGTCCTCTTCCATATGTGTCCCTCCTTCTCACTTCTCTCTCTCAAAAACACCTGCAGCTCCCATGCCACCGCCGATGCACATGGTCACAAGCCCATACCGGGCCTTCCGTCTGGCCATCTCGTAGAGGATGGTGGCGGTCAGTTTCGTTCCCGTGCATCCCAGGGGGTGGCCCATGGCAATGGCCCCTCCGTTTACGTTGGTTCTGTCCAGGTTCATCCCCAACTCCCGGATCACGTAAAGGGCTTGGGCCGCAAAGGCCTCGTTCAATTCGATGAGATCGATCTCGTCCAGAGTCAGGCCGGTCAGCTTCAGGACTTTGGGTACGGCGTGACAGGGGCCGACCCCCATAACCTCAGGAGGAACCCCGGCCACTGCATACCCCCTGAATGTTGCTAGGGGCTTTAGCCTCTTTTCTTCAGCCTTCTTCCTCGACATGACCACAACAGCCGCGGCACCGTCCGAGGTCTGGGAGGAGTTGCCTGCCGTGACGACCCCGTCCTTCCTGAAAACCGGTTTCAGATTCGAGAGGGCCTCCAGAGAGGTGTCAAACCGGACCCCTTCATCGGTCTCGAAGATGACCTCTTTATGGGTGGGTTGGCCCTCTGGCGTGACATCCGGAACACGGGCTGGAACCGGTAGAATCTCATCCCTGAATTTCCCCGCCTTGATGGCCCGAGCCGCCTTCTCATGGCTCCTCAGGGCAAACCTGTCCTGCTCCTCCCGGGAGATCGAGAATCGTTCCGCGACATTTTCAGCGGTCAGGCCCATGGAGGTGAAAACCTCGGGGCGGTGGTCAACCAGATAGGGGTTTGGCGAAGGGGTAAGCCCCATGATGGGGATGAAACTCATGAACTCCACGCCGCCAGCCACGATCACATCGGCAACGCCACACATAATGGCGTGGGCCGCTGTAGCAATAGACTCAAGCCCTGAAGCGCAGAACCGATTGATCGTCTGGCCTGGGACAGAGTCAGGGAAACCGGCCCTGAGGGCCAGACCTCTGGCCATGTTCAGCCCCTGTTCACCCTCGGGGAAGGCACAACCGATGATCACATCATCGATCTCCTCAGGGGTGAGCCCTTTGACACGATTGACGGCCTCTTTGAGTACAAGGGCACCGATTTCGTCGGGACGCGTGTGTCTGAGCGTTCCCCTCGGAGCCCTTCCCACCGCCGTCCGAACGGCAGAAACAATCACAGCCTCTCCCATGGCATGCCTCCGATCCTGACAGACCCTCTAATCGGCATCGTTAGATGAGATCTCTGAAAAACTGGAAACGGGAGCTCTGAGCGGTTCGTGTCCGTGGTCCGTCGCTCTAGAAACAGAATCAAGAGGCGGATGAAGAAACTCGAGGCATCTCATTTGTAGACCATTCACTTGAGCGGTTTCTTTGCGGCTGACGACTGACAACGGACGACTGACATCTGCAGAAAAAGCTCGTAAACATCGAAGCACAGCTCTCCCCAGATTCCTCCTTACCACCTGAAGCTCAATTCCTCAGGAGTTTCCCCTTCGTTAAGGTGTACTGGATTCTCTCCTGGGTCTTGGGTTCGCCGCAGAGACTCAGGAATGCCTCCCTTTCCAGATCCAAGAGGTACTGCTCGCTGACCTCGGTCATGGGGAGGACATTGCCTCCGCAGAGGACATGCCCAACCTTTCCGGCAAGGTGAGCATCGTACTCGCTCACGTAGTGGCCTTCACGCATGTAGTAGGCCGCCATCTTCATCAATGCAAGCCCTCTGTCCCCCAGAACCTTTATCCTCTTGGGTTTGGGTGGGCTGTAGCCTTCCCTGACCATGGCCAGGACCGTCTGTTTGGCATCTGAGAGGAGGTGGTCCCGGTTGATGGTGATCGGGTCAGTGGACCTCATATAGCCCAATCTCTGAGCTTCCCTGGCGCTCGTCGAAACCTTTGCCATGGCGATGTTTTCCGCGGCGCGGCGAACAAAGGGAAAGGGATCAGCTTCCACCCCTTCGGGAATCGATTCCATACTCCGGATGAGCATTTCCTTACAGCCCCCTCCCGCTGGAATGAGTCCCACGCCGACCTCGACCAGGCCCATGTAAGTCTCTGCGGCGGCCCTGATTCTGGAAGAGGCCATGGAGTACTCGCAGCCCCCTCCCAGCGCCATTCCAGCGGGTGCGGCGACCACGGGTTTGGGAGAGAATTTAATGGCCATACTGATGTTCTGGCCATCCCGAACCAGGGTCTCAAGGACATCCCAGTTATCATCCTGGATTTCAAAGAGGACCATGGCCAGGTTTGCCCCCGCTGAGAAGTTGGCCCCATGGTTTCCCATAACCAGCCCCTCGAAGTTCTTTTCGACCTCCTTGAGGCCCTCCATCATCATCTGTATCGTGTCGAGGCCGATGGCGTTCATCTTGCTGTGGAACTCGAGACACGCAACCCCATCCCCCATGTCGATGAGGGTTGCCCCGGGGTTAGACCGGATGGTCATGTTTCGATCTTTCAAGGAGGGGAGGAGAATGACCCTGGGCTTCTCCTCGATCTCCCGATAATCCAGGGCGCCAAGATCAAAAAAGAACCGCTCCCCCTTCTCGCTCCGATAAAAGGTTTCGAGCCCCTTACCCAGGAGGGACTGAACCA
>CAYGBW010000068.1:0-26733 GCA_964348185.1 uncultured Thermodesulfobacteriota bacterium
TTTGTTTCACATTTCGATATTCGAATTTCGGATTGAAGATGTCGGTTTTCAGGACAGCGTGAGATTGTGTAAGCTATTCAAGTTATTATTGAGACACTCTGCTAGCCCTGAAAAGTGCCCTTTCGCGCTCTGAACGAAGTTTTTGACCCGTTCTGAGGCTTCGTCGTTCGATCTTCCGAACTCGGCCTTGCGGCCTCAGACAGCGGAACCTCGTCCCTTCGGGGACACTTCCGTCGCCAAGACGGGTGGCCCCAAAACCTTCCTGATGTTCGCTACAAGGACATTTTTCAGTGGCAACGAGCTGGATCTGGGGTTCTCCCGTCGTTTTGTGATCAGGTTCAGAAATAGGGACAAGACAGAAAGGCTCCCGAATTCGGGTCAAGAAACCAACGAGGAACGAATGCCGCTCTATCACCGGGAGATTTAGAATCTGAACAGATAGAGGCTATTTGAAAATCGAATGGGCGATGATCATTCTCTGAATCTGATTGGTTCCCTCGTAAATCTGGAGGATCTTGGCGTCTCGCATCATTCTCTCCACGGGCGCCCTCCGAGTGTATCCGTGATCTTCGAGAAGCTGGACGACCTCCCCCGTAACCGCCATGGCTACATCCGAAGCAAAGAGTTTCGCCATGGCCGACAGTCTTTCCAGGGCGACACCCTTTCGCCGCGCGTTTATCAGTGAAGCCGCCCGGTAGACGAGGGAACGGGCCGCCTCGATCTGGGTATCCAACTCCGCGATCTTGAACTTGATCCATTGAGACTCAGAGAGAGGCCTTCTGTTCCGAACGTTGTTCTTAACAAAGTCGACCGCATAGTCTCTGGCGCCCTGACTGATTCCCACTGCCTGGGCTCCAACTGCTGGGCGGGAACGAAGCAGGGTACTCATGGCCACATACCATCCGTTTCCCTCTTCACCCACCAGGTTTTCTCTGGGGACGACGACTTCGTCAAAGACCAACTCCGCTGTGTCGGACCCATGCATCCCCATCTTTTCTTCAATTTTCCCGATGGAAACGCCGGGGCGATCCCTCTCCACGACGATACAGGAGATGCCCCCAAGTTTCTTCTCTGGGTTTGTCGTTACATAGACCGCGTAGGCCCCCGCTGTGGCCCCGAAGCTTATGAAACACTTTCTCCCTGTAATCGAGTACCCGGTCCGATTCAGGGTAGCCCGGGTCTTGATCGCAGCGGCATCAGATCCAGCGTCGGGCTCGGTCAGCGCGAAGGCCATGATCTGACCACTGGCTGCCTGATTGAAAATACGCTCTTTGAGGGCTCGCTTTCCTGCGAGATAAACAGGAAGGGTCCCGACAGCGTTAGAAAGGACGAGAAGCGATGAAGAGGCACAGACCTTGGCGATCTCTTCGACCACCGCGCAGAGAGCAGGAATGTCGCAACTGGTTCCACCGTAGAATTCCGGCATGATCACCGACAGTAGCCCGTTATCATGAAAAGCTTCCCTGACTTCTCCGGGAATCTCGCCGTGGACATCGATCTCCGTTGCTCTGGGGGCCACCACCTCTCTGGCGATCTGCTCGGCCTTTTTTCTCAATTGCTCCCTTTTCTCTCCGGAAATGGGCATTTTTTGTGCTCCCCCTGCCTATTTCATTGTGACAACCGTCCTCAGGGTCTTCCCCCCTCGCATCTGATCCAGGCCCTCGTTGATCTTCTCAAGGGAAACCTGACCGGAAACAATCGGCTCTACCTGAATCTTGCCCATTTTCACCAGGTCGATCACATGGGGAAAGTCCACGCTTCTGCACCCCAGGGATCCAATGATCTGCTGCTCTCGGAACATCAGTCTGGCCAGATTCAAGTCGGTCTGAGCAGCAGGATATCCCACGATCACCAACCGCCCCCCAGGTTTGATGCTATCGTAGGCCATTTTGATGGTTGAGGGATCTCCGATACACTCAATGGCCACGTCCACGCCCCCCATGCTCATTTTGCGAATCGCCTTTGCAGGTGAACCCTCAGCCTTTGCGTCAACAACATCCGCCGCCCCCAATCTCATGGCGAGGTCCAGCTTCTCCGCGACCACGTCCACGGCAATCACACTCCCCCCCACCGCTGCCGCGATCTGAACGCAGTTCATCCCAACCCCTCCGGTACCATAAACGGCAACCTTCTCACCGGCCTTGATCTGCGCGCGGTTGACCACCGCATGGTAGGGGGTCGACATGGCGTCCGCGATGATCGATCCCTCAACAAGGGGCACCTCATCGGGAAGGTGGAAAACGTCCCGGGCAGGAGCCACGGCATACTCCGCGAAAGCCCCGTCGAGGTGATTCCCCAGCATCCGCATGTTCTCGCACACATTGCTTCTCCCCAAAAGACAGTTCGAGCACGTTCCGCAGGCAAACACGTTCCCCATGAGAACCCTGTCGCCAGGCCTAAAGCCTTCAACGCCCTCCCCCAGTTGTGAAATCCTGCCGGACGCCTCATGACCCAGGATCAGCGGTGGCTTCTTGAACGTGGGAACGCCATGATCGATATATCCGATGTCGGTATGACAGATGCCACAGGCAGCGATCTCTACCCGCACTTCTCCTGGGCCGGGCTTGGGATCCGGCCGTTCCTCAACCCGGAGGGGTTGATCCTTTCCATAAAACACTGCCGCCTTCATGGGTCACCTTCCTTGTTCAGAATTTATCGCGTTTTTGTCTGTCGGGGCCATCACCAGACCTCGGTCGTCACCACGGGCTGGGTTCTGGTAAGAAGGTCCCGATTCACAGTCGCGGCCAGTCATCTCCTACGTCAGACCGTATCCCCCATCCACGCAGAGGAGCTGCCCGGTGATATAGCGAGCCTCATCCGAGGCAAGGAAAACAAACGGGGGGGCAACATCTTCAGGTTCCGCGTAACGATTGAGCAGAATCCGCCTCAAATACACCTCTCTCAATTTTGGATCCTCCTGTAGCCGATGGGTCATTTCGGTAGAAACGATTCCCAACGAAATGATATTGGCGGTCACTCCGAATTTTGCCAACTCCCTTGCACAGGATTTCGTGAAGGCCACAAGGCCCCCTTTCGCAGAAGCGTAATTGATCTGCCCGGTCGTCCCAACGATCCCGGCCACAGAAGTTACATTGATGATCCGCCCGTATTGCTGCTCCATGAAATACTTGCTGGCCGCCCGAGTACAGAGAAACGCCCCCTTCAGGTGCACGTCCACCACCTCATCCCACTGCTGCTCTGTCATTTTGAAGAGCATTGCCGGTCTACTGACTCCAGCATTATTCACGAGAACGTCGATCTTGCCAAAATGATCGATCGATGCCCCGATGATCCGCTCGGAGTCCTCGTGATTGGCCACATTGCCCTTGGCGGCCACAGCCTTCTGCCCCAGCTTCTCAATCTCCCTTACAACCTCCTGGGCCGATTCCACACGGGTCGCGTAGTTGACGACCACATCAGCCCCCTCCCGAGCAAAGGCGAGGCTGATCGCCCTCCCAACCCCACGTCCACCCCCCGTCACCACGGCCGATTTCCCCTTGAGTCTCATCCGTCACCTCGCGGGCACAGGATTCTCCCTCTTGAGTCTCCTTCTCCCTCTGTCATTGCGGGTCAGGGCTCATCCCTCGAATCATGCTTACTCAATCACCGCGATGACGCCATCGGCCTCAACCTCCTGGCCAGGGGACACCCGTATCTCCTTGATCACCCCTCCCACAGGCGCCACAACCGGCATCTCCATTTTCATCGCTTCCAGGGTTGCTATCTGATCGTTCTCCGCTACATGGTCACCCACTTTCACTGCTACCGACACGATCTTTCCGACCATCGGAACCGTCACATTTGTCGCCATTGACTCTTCGCCTCCATTTGACCTGTTGCCTGGAATTTACTGCTTCCTCATCCCCAGGGCATACTGCCCAATGATCATCTTCTGGATGTTACTGGTTCCCTCCACAATCTGATAGGATTTGGAATCTCGATAAAACCGTTCCACAGGATACTCTGAGCTGAACCCGTAACTTCCAAATATTTTCACGGCCTCGTTTGCGGCCCGTACCGCAACCTCTGACGCATAATACTTCGCCATCGAGACTTGGAGGGTGTTACGCCGACCCTGATCTTTCATCCATGCAGCCCGATAAACCAAAAGCCGCGCTGCTTCATGCTCCACATACATCTCGGCCAACTGCTGCTGGATCATCTGGTGATGGCCAATCGGAACTCCAAATTGCTCCCGCTCATTGGCGTACCGGACACTGTGATCGAAACACGCCCGAGCCACGCCCACCGCCCGAGCTGCTGAACTCAGCCGGGTGTTGTCCAACATACTCATACATATCTTGAAGCCGGCACCCGGCTCCCCGACCAGAGAATCCTTTCCCAATTTCACATCCTGAAAGATGATCTCACCTGTGGGAGCGCAATACAAGCCCAATTTCGTGTCTATCGCACGCTGCTCCAGACCTTCGGCATGCATATCCACCATGAAAGCCGAAATCCCTCTATGCTTTTTCTCACGGTCTGTGTAGGCGAATACAATTCCCACGTCAGCCACCGGAATGCCGCTGATCCACATCTTCGATCCATTCAAAACCCACCCATCGCCTGATTCCACGGCCTGCGACTTCATACTCGCAACGTCACTCCCGGAGTTGGCCTCCGTGATGGCAAAACAGCCCAATGTATCGGCCGAAATCAGTTTGGGGATATACGTCTCACGCTGCTCTTCCGTCCCAAAGGCCAACAACACCGGCTGAATAGCGTTCATCTGGAGATTGAACGGCAGCCCCCAAGAGGGACTCACCGCTGCGATTTCCTCGGTCATGATGGAGGCCGCCAGATAGCCCTCCTCCAATCCTCCATACTTTTCGGGGGCGATACAAGCAAAAAATCCCTGCTCCGCCATCTCCTTGACCAGTTCTCTCCGAAATCGGTGTTCCTTCTCGTCCTCCTCCATCGTCGGCGCGATACGCTTTTCAGCAAAATTCCGCGCCATTTTCCTCATTTCCTCGTGTTCTGGCGCCAGTGCGAAATCCATTCGCCTCTCCTCCTTTCAAAACACATTCCTTCCTGAGTTGACGTTGCGAACATAACCTCTCGGATTGTCAACAATCCATTGAAATCATAGTTCCCCGGTTACAACCGATCTCACCTGTCCCCATGATATGTTGGAACATTGGCTATCAGAAGGGGAAAGAAGAGACCTCCTGTTTTTTCTCCGTCCCTCTGCTCAGGACCGCTTCACCCATGATTCCAGTCCCCCCTTCGGCGGAAATCCCATTGGAGGACTCCCCTTGCCATCCCTGAATGAATGGAAATAAGGCTCGAAAAAGTTTGTACATTTTTTAACAAAACCCCGTTCCCTTTGTCAAGTTTTTTCTTGAAGTTGCCGTTGCACCATGCAGTGCCCGAGGGTCTTGTCCTGACCAAGAATTTGCCCTTGACAAAACCCTGGTGAGGGACTTAGCTATTATAGTGAGTCGTCTTGAGGGAGGGTTATAATTGAGAGTGATGGGCCTCGACATGGGAAGCAAGATCATTGGCGTCGCCGTAAGCGACGAATTGGGCCTAACAGCCCAGGCCAGGAAAACGATCCGTCGTGAAAGTCTCGAAACGGATCTTGAAGCCATAGCAGATCTTGTTCAGAGATTCGATGTCGGCAAAATCGTGGTGGGGCTGCCCATCAACATGAGCGGAACCCTCGGTGTGGAAGCCAGGAAAGTCCTTGAATTCGTTGAAGACATGAGGCGTGTCCTTCCTGTCTCCATCACCACATGGGACGAAAGGCTTTCCACTGTCCAGGCACAGAGGGTCCTCCTCGAGGCTGGCCTTTCCCGAAAAAAAAGAAAGCAGGTAATCGATAAGACCGCAGCAACGCTTATTCTTCAAAGCTATCTCGACGCAGAACAGGTTTGAGAATTCTCATGAAAAGATGGTCCCTGCTTATCCTGGCAGGTGTCGGGGGGCTAATAATTGGAATCTCAGTGTACGGGTTGATCTATGCCCTGGCGACGCCTCCAGGTGAGGTGACTTCAAGAACCGTCATCATCGAAAAGGGGCTGGCCTTCAAGCAAATCGCCAAGACCCTCGAAAGAGAAGGCATCATTCACGGGGTTACTCGGTTTATCCTTCTCGGCCGACTTGTCAATGCAGAACCCGGGATCAAGGCGGGTGAGTATT
Source organism: uncultured Thermodesulfobacteriota bacterium (assembly GCA_964348185.1). Classification (GTDB taxonomy): domain Bacteria; phylum Desulfobacterota; class BSN033; order WVXP01; family WVXP01; genus CAYGBW01. The sequence goes on from CAYGBW010000068.1 coordinate 6,142, forward strand.
GTTTTGACCTCCCCCTTTCCCACTGGGAGGTGCTGAAGAAGATCATTGAAGGGCGTGTGAAGACTTACAAGGTCACCATCCCTGAAGGATATACCCTCTCTCAGATCGGGGATCTTTTGGAGAGGAATGGTATCGTTGCCAGGGACGCGTTCTTTAGGGAGGCATCATCACCTGAAGTCATCTCCCATTACAACATAGAAGGACCGAATTTGGAGGGGTATCTCTTCCCGGATACCTACACCTGGTCGAAGGGGGCAGACCCCGAAGGGGTCATTCGATTCTTCCTCCATCGATTCAGGGAGGTCTTTACACCGGAAATGGCTGAACGGGCTTCAGAGCTGGGCCTGACCGAACGGGAGGTCATCACGATCGCTTCGATTGTCGAGAAAGAGACCTCTGATCCCAGGGAGAGGCCCTTGGTTGCCGCGGTGATCCACAACCGACTGAAGAAGAGGATCCCCCTGCAGAGCGATCCCACCGTCATTTATGGGATCCCCGATTTCGATGGTAATCTCACGAGGGAAGATCTCAGGCGACACAGCCCTTACAATACCTATGTCATACGGGGTCTTCCCCCAGGTCCTATCTCAAATCCGGGAATGGGCTCCATAGAGGCCGCTCTCTTCCCCGCCTCGGTTGACTACCTGTATTTTGTCTCGAAGAATGATGGAACCCACCACTTCTCTTCCACCTTAAAAGAACACAACGCGGCGGTTGACAAATATCAGCGTCGAAGGAGAAGATCACGACCAAGGAAGAAGGTGGAAATCGAAGGACAGGAGTCAGGAGCCAGAAGTCAGGAGTCAGAAGTCAGGAGTCAGAAGTCAGAATAAATCTGTAAAAAGTGTAATGCAGCATGCTGACACCTCCAATTGGCCAACCCGTTCGTCCACTTTACTGTTTGAAAGACCTTGAGTAGACCGAAAAAAGGGAAGACAGGCTGATGAGCTTTCCGCCAAGCAACTCGTTCGTAGGGGATCTTTGCCAGCTCCTTTCTCATTCTGACTTCTGACTCGGACTGATGACCTTGACACCCATGAGCAAAGTGATCTATTGTGGAGATACCGTGAATTTCCAGAACGTCCTGGAGGAACCGCCAAATGGAAGAGGTTGCCATTGTAGGGGTGGGGCAGAGCGCCTTTGTTCGGGGCTATGAGGGATCAATTCGGGAACTGGCCTTCGAGGCCTACCGGGAGGCCATGACGGATGCCGAGCTGAAACCGAACGATATCGATGCATCCATCATCTGCTCGGCTCCAGAGTATGATAAACAGAGAACCCCTGCCGGTGTTCTCGCCGAGTACCTTGGTCTCATCCCGCAGCCCACCTTCTATGCGGAAAGCGTCTGCTCCTCCAGCAGCATGGGGGTGAAACTGGGTTACGCTCTCATTAAGTCGAGGCTTCATGACGTGGTCTTGATCCTTGGATTTCAGAAAATGTCAGAGATCACGTCGGCTGAATCCCAGGAGAGGATGGGACGAGGCGCAGATATCATGTGGGAGTCGCCCTTCGGGACGATGATGCCTGCCTACTACGCCGTGCATGCACGAGCCCACTTTGAGAAATATGGCACCACCGAGGAGGATCTCGCACTGATCCGGGTAAAGGCAGCAGACTACGGTCAGATCAACGAGAAAGCCGTCTACAGAAAGAGTGTCTCTTTTGAGCAGGCTCTATCGGCTGACCCGGTGTCAACCCCCCTAAAGAGATTCGACTGCTGCGCCAACGCCGATGGTGCCTCCTGCGTTGTTCTGGCCAGAAAGGATCGGGCCGCCGACATGCCCAAGAAACCCGTGTGGATATTGGGACTTGGCGCTGCTTCCGCACCGGTCAATATGGCAGGTCGGGACTCGTTTACAGGATTGAGGTGTGCCCAAGGGGCTGCGAGACAGGCATTTGAAATGGCCGGGCTCGGGCCTCAAGACGTGGATGTGGCAGAGGTCCATGACTGCTTTACCATAGCTGAAATGATGGCATACGAGGATCTGGGATTCGCCAATCCCGGAGAAGGCAAATACCTCATTCGAAACCGAGAGACATATAAAGAAGGAAAAATCCCCGTCAATGTCGACGGAGGACTCCTTTCAAAGGGCCATCCTATCGGGGCAACGGGTGGGTCGCAAATCCGGACGATCGTGTTACAACTCCGAGGCGAAGCCGAGCAGATGCAGGTGAAGAATCCAAGCATCGGTTTGGTTCACAATATTGGTGGCGTGGGCCTCTACGGTAACGTGACGATCCTAGGGAGGTAGCCCGATGGGTTTTGAAAAATTCGGAACCGTAAGCTTTACCTCTCAGAGCAGACTGAATCCCTTCGTGGATCGACTGTTTGAGGGGAAGATCTCTGGCAGCCAATGTCAGAAATGCGGCGTTGCCTATTTTCCACCGAGAGCTGACTGCTCCGGCTGCCTGTCGAGCGACATGAAGTGGTTTGACGTTGGGGGGACCGGAAAACTCGTCACCTATTCAACGCTCAGCTATGCGCCGACAGGTTTTGAAGAAGACCTGCCTTACACCATTGCGATTGCGCGTTTCAAGGGAGACATTCAGATCTTTGGCCGTTTGAGCAAAACCATCGAGCCCGAGGAAATCGCCGTAGGCATGGATCTGGTTATTTCTCCTGTAAGGTTGCCTGGAGACAGGATTGCCTACGAGTTTCAAAAGCCATGATGCTGGCTCCTGGCCTGAATGCTGTCCGACCTGTGCTTCGAATTCTTTCATTTTGAGGGCATGGCCAAAACAACGATGAGCCAGTCCCAGGCGTCTCAGATGGCCCGAGCCCGGGGTGGAGATGCCCTTGTGCCTTCTCTCCGCCTGCCGGGAAGGGGAGAGTCCCTCCAGGGATCCTAGAACAAAAAGCGAAGCAATCTTTTGAAACAAGAAAGAATCCAAAGAGCAGCGGAAGACCTATTCAACGCCCGAAAGGCCATTGCCTTCACCGGTGCGGGTATTTCGGTTGAGAGTGGAATCCCAGATTTCAGAAGCCCCTCGGGCCTCTGGTCCCGGTACAACCCGGAAGAGTATGCCACCATAGAGGCGTTCCGGGCCGATCCCAAAAAGGTATGGAAATTGCTAGAAGAGATGATCAGCTTGGTCTCTCAGGCAAAGCCAAATCCGGCCCATGTCGGACTCGCCGAGTTGGAGAAGATGGGCAAACTCCAGGCCGTCATCACGCAGAATGTCGACAGCCTTCATCAGGCTGCTGGCAGTCGAAACGTGATCGAATTCCACGGTTCCAACGCGACGCTTTCCTGTCTCGCCTGCGGTAATAAAGTCCCCGCGGTGACCCTTTCCATGGAGGACCTGCCCCCAACGTGTGCCCAATGCCGTTCCATCATGAAACCCGATGTGGTTTTCTTTGGTGAGCCGATCCCCCCAGAGGCTTACCAGAAGGCAGTGGAAGCGGCGAGAACATGCGATCTGATCCTGGCCATTGGAACATCCGCCCTGGTTTATCCTGCGGCTGACATTCCGATTGCGGCCAAGGAGTCCGGTGCACGGCTTATTGAAATCAACGTGGAATCCACGGCGCTCACTGACCTGGTCTCCGATTACATGATTCAGGGGCAGAGTGGGGAAATCCTTCCCCAGGTGGTGGAAGCCCTGAAAAGGCTGATGCGTCCATAGAAGCCTGAGTGGACTAGGGGAGAGAACAAATCATGGTCACCCGTGTTTTTGAAATTCATTTGGACACAACCGATGAAACCGACATTTTCGATATTACCGATCAAGTCCGAGACAAAGTCTTGCAGTCCGACATCGAGGATGGTACTATACTGGTATTCATCGGTGGGTCCACCGCAGCCGTAACGACAATCGAATATGAGTCCGGCGTGATCAATGATCTCCGAAGGGCAATAGACAGAATCGCTCCGAGAAATACGGTCTACGAACACGACCGCAGATGGGGCGACAGAAACGGTTACGCCCACGTCAGAGCAGCTCTTCTGGGACCCTCCCTAACCGTTCCCATTCGCGACAAAAAACTCCTCTTAGGGACGTGGCAGCAAATCGTCGTCCTGGATTTTGATAACCGCCCGCGAAACCGGAAGGTGGTTATCCAGCTTATGGGTGAGTGAATCTGACAAGAGAGCCACAGGCGCCTGTTCGGTTCTATTGACGGGGAAGTCTGTGGTTTCGGTTTTGAGCGTAAGGCGTGAGAAATAAGCAGGAAAACAGGGTCGAGTTTAGCGACATTCGGCTGGCGAACACGCTTTTCGGCGTCCAGGGTTCGAATATTCGGCTTATCGCCCGGAAAACGGGGACCAAGATCCACGCCAAAGGCAATTCCCTATCCATTCAGGGGGATGAGATCGGGATGCCCCTGGCTGTGCGGGTACTCGAGGAACTCTATTCCCTTCTCAAGAAGGGATACCCCCTCTATCCCAGTGACATCGATTTTGCTCTGAGGATCCTTTCGACGGACAGCTCTGCTCGACTGGAGGACATCTTCCTTGATACGGTCTACATTTCATCAAGGAAACGTGTGATCACACCAAAAAGCCTGAACCAGAAGCAGTACATCGATGCGATTCGAAATCACGATATCGTGATCGGAATCGGACCTGCTGGAACGGGCAAAACCTATCTTGCAATGGCCATGGCCGTGGCCGCTCTCACCAAGCAAGAGGTCGATCGGATTGTCTTGACTAGGCCGGCTGTTGAGGCCGGGGAAAAGCTGGGGTTTCTCCCCGGCGATATCTTTGAAAAGGTCAACCCCTATCTGAGACCCCTTGACGATGCCCTTCACGATATGATGGATTTCGATCGGGTTTCCAAACTCATGGAGCGAGGGACCATCGAAGTGGCTCCCCTCGCCTTCATGAGGGGACGAACCCTGAACGATTCTTTCGTCATCCTAGACGAGGCTCAGAACACGGGTTCTGAGCAGATGAAAATGTTTCTGACCAGGTTGGGGTATCACTCCAAAGCCGTTATCACAGGCGATGTCACCCAGGTGGACCTTCCCGAAAACAGACAGTCAGGCCTGATCGAGATCCAGGCTATCCTGAAGGGTGTCAAGGGTATTGAATTTGTATATTTCAATGAAAAGGACGTGGTCCGCCACCCCCTGGTGCAGAAAATCATTAAGGCCTACGAAAGGGCTGAGAAAAATCTCCGGCTGATCAAATCGAAGGAAAGCCGTGCGTGAGGTTCATTGTGTCATCCCCTCATAACTCCATTCGCCTCGGCAAGGAGGGACCTCTGAAAAAAGCTGAAGAAAGCGACCTGAGACGGGTCACGGACCGGCTGACCCGCCTGCCGAAGGACTGGCTTGGGCGAATTCACTTCATGGATCGTCTTTTTGCCAGTGGAACCCTCCAGAGGTCGATGATCCTCATCGGATGTGCCCTGGCTTTGGCCATAACCCTTTCACCCACCTTTAGACCTTCTCAAAGAGAATACAATGTGGGGGACATCGCTCAGAGCGACATTCGGGCAGCCCGTGATCTGTTGGCGGAGGACGAGGCATCCACCCAGAAAAGGCGCCGCGATGCTGAAGAGATGGTTCGTTCGGTTTATGATTATGACCCCAGTGTCCTTGAGGGGGCGGAAAAAACCGTGGACGAGGCCTTTGCTCTGATGGAAGAGTTGTTCACGGCCGACACTCAGCTGCCTGATTCGAGAGAGGAGAAGAAGCGCCTGATCGAGGAGAACCTGGGGATCAAACTCCGTCCCGCCCAGTGGAACATCCTCGAAAAGCAGTTTGATCCTTCCCTAGGGGAAAAGATACTGGATCTTGTGCGCCCCCTGCTGAGAGCCGGAGTCGTGAGCACCCGGAAGCTCCTGGAACAGGACCAGAAGAGAGGCTTTACCATTAAGAATATTCTCAATCAGGAGGAGAGGATAGAGGATAGCGCGTTAGCCATTGCGGATATCGATGTCGCTAGGCGATCCATCAGGAGAAATGCCGAAGGGCTCATCGAGACGCGGGGAAGGACCGTCTTTTATCTAGTCACTGAGACTGCAACCGCTTTGATTAGACCCAACCTGACATTCAACCGTCAAGAGACCGAGGATAGGAAAACCGTGGCCATCGAGTCAGTCGAGCCTGTTTACCTCAGAATCAAGAAAGGCGAAATGTTGGTCCGAGAGGGAGACCCAATACAGGCTGACGACTTGATCAAACTTCAAGCCCTCAAGGCCTTTCAAACGCGGGTTAATACCCTCATGACTGTGACGGGATGGGGACTCGCGGTTTTCCTGATACTGTTGATCCTCTACGAATTCTGCACAAGAAACATCCGCAAGATTGCCCCAACCAACAAGGATCTGCTATTTCTGGCGCTCACTATTGCTGGGACTACCCTCCTGCTCAGGGTATCGATCTTTGTTACAGGTTCTCTGGAGAACAGTTTCCTCGATATCCCCTCCGAATCTTACTACTACCTCTTCCCTGTTGCTGCTGGAGCCATGTTGATTCGTATTGTCCTGAACTCCGAGATGGCTTTCGTCTATTCAATAATCGTCAGTTATCTGTCAGGACTTCTTCTGGACAATAGCCTCTTTTTCTTTATCTATGCCTTTGCCGGCGCCATTATCGGTGCCCATTGCGTGGCACGATGTGAACAGCGATCCATCCTGATCAAAGGCGGCTTAGCGGTCGGTGTAATCAACGTCCTGATGATTCTCTTTTCTGAAATGGCTGCGGGAGAGACCTTTGCGAAGGGAATCATTCTCCCGGTCCTTTACAAGTGCGGATTCGGATTTATGGGAGGCGTCTTATCGGCCTTTGTCGTTCTGGCAATCACACCGATAGTAGAGAGTGTTTTTGCCTACACGACCGATATCAAACTGCTTGAACTCGCAAATTCTGAGCAACCGATCCTCAAGAACCTGATCATTCAGGCACCGGAGACTCACTCTCACAGCGTCATCATCGGAAATCTCGTAGAAGCTGCTGCAAAGGCGATCAATGTTAATCCTATTCTGGCCAAAGTTGCCGCTTACTATCACGATATTGGTAAAATCAAGAAGCCCATGTATTTCATCGAAAATCAGAAGGGGGGAGAGAATCCCCACAACAAGCTCACGCCAAGCATGAGTAGCCTGATTCTGCTCTCCCACGTCAAAGATGGCGTCGCCCTGGCCAAGGAGAGTCGGCTCGGACAAGAAATCATCGATATCATTCAGCAACACCACGGGACCAGTCTCATCAGTTACTTCTATCAAAAGGCCAAGGAGAAAGAGAATCCCGGAGTTCAGGAGGTCAATGAGAAAGACTACCGCTACCCGGGGCCAAAACCCCAGACCAAAGAGGCTGGAATTGTCATGCTGGCTGATGCCGTTGAGGCGGCTTCCCGAACCCTGTCTGATCCAACGCCGTCCAGGATCAAGGGCGTGACTCAGCAGATTATCAACAAAATCTTCACCGATGGGCAGCTGGACGAATGCGAGCTGACCCTGAAGGACCTTCACCAGATTGGAAACAGTTTCCATAGAATTCTGAACGCAATATCTCATCAACGCATCGGCTACCCATCCATGGAGGAGGCCGGGAAAAAGAAGAGAATCAATGGGAGTCCTAATTCAAAATCGGCAACGCGTCCAAAGAATAGATCTTCGAGATATCAGAACAAAAAGCCAGAGGATCCTCGAGAAACTCGGGCTGGCGGAAAAGGAACTGAGCATTCTGTTGACAGACGATCCATCTATAGCTAAGCTCAACCAGAGATACCTCCAACGCACCGGACCTACCAATGTCATAGCCTTTCCCATGCAAGAGGGCCCCTGCAGCGAAATCAACCCCCACATACTGGGAGACGTGGTAATCTCGGTGGAGACTGCCTGTAGGCATGCCAAGGCAGCGGGGCTTTCCCTGAGTAGCGTCTTGGAGAGGTTACTCGTTCACGGGGTTCTTCACCTTGTGGGTTACGATCATGAAGGATCAGGCGAAGGAGCCTGTCGGATGGAACAAAAAGAGGAAGAGATTCTCCAGGCTCTGGGGACAGCGAGTCCCACCCTTCTGTCTGGGAAATGTCCAAAGGAGGTGTTTTGACCCCTTGAACCTCAGCCTAGGAAAACGGTTGCAGGAACTTCTTCGTTTCTTGGTGAGACGGGGAGCCGTCACCAAAGAAGACATCCATTCCATCATCGACGCGGGAGAGGAAGAAGGTGTCCTCAACGTGGATGAACACGAAATGATCCACGGGGTTCTTGGCCTGAAGGGGAGAATTGCCCGGGAGATCATGATTCCCCGCACTGAGATCACCTGCGTGAACAGCCAGGTGACCATCGAAGAGGTCATCCATCGGATCATCGAGGAGGGACACTCCCGGATTCCCGTATTTGAAGGGGATCTCGATCACATTGTGGGGATCATCTACGCTAAGGATCTTCTTGGATTCTGGGGAAGGCAAGACGGTCGAGTCTCCCTCAGGGAGATTGCAAGGAAGCCGCTTTTTATCCCTGAGACCAAGAATCTGGAGAGCCTGCTCCGGCAATTCAAAGTGAAGAAGGTCCATATGGCTATCGTGGTCGATGAATACGGCGGGACCTCTGGCCTTATCACCATCGAAGACCTCATCGAGGAGGTTTTCGGGGAGATTGAGGACGAGTACGATACAGAAGAACGACGACTCCTACCCTTGGAAGACGGGTGGGTGCTGGTAGATGGGAGACTAGAGATCGAGGAGTTGGAGGAGTATCTGAACATCCAGGTTCCCAGGAACAACTTTGAGAGCGTCGGTGGGTTTATCTTCCATCTTACCGGCAGAGTCCCCAAGAAAGGGGAGAGAATCGCCTACCCAGGCCTTGAGATCGAAATTGAGAAGGCCGACGAAAGAAAGATTGAAAAAGCCAAAATCCGTAGGATTCCGATAGAGAAAAGAGCCTCTCCAGAGGAGTGAAGCTCCCCGCCTACAGGGCCAGGCATCTGTGGCAAAGCCAAGCGGAACTGCGCCGAAGCCTCTGGTGTAGGCTGATCCTCCCCGTGCTTCCGCACGGGGCATCCTGGCGAAGGCGAGTGAATGATGAGTTCCATGTGAGGCGGTCTCTGTCTATTTGAGAACCCATAGTCTCCTGATCAGGCGAAACCGTTTCAGTTGGCCCCGATCCTGTTCGGTCAGAGAATCGGGAGCCACTCTCTCCTTTAGCTTCAGCAGGCCGCACGTGTCTACCTTCTTGAGCCAGGGGAGAAGCTTGCGCCCCAGTGCATTTCCACCGAGATAGAAGCTACCGTTAAAGTCGATCACGTAGGGTTCTCCCCTGTCGGTGATCATGATGTTGCCCTTGTGCCGCAGATCGAGATGTACAATCCCCCTGGCGTGAATGGCCTCCACCAGACGATTCAAGCGCCGAAAGAAGGCAGGGTCCTGAAGCCTCGGATCCCCCCGCTTCAGGGATTTTCCTTCGATATATTCAACCAGAATACTCCACCGGTCTGGCCTCCCGTGTAGCCTCGGCACCCCGGGGCATCCGGCGAGTCGCCTGTAAATCCGATACTCTTTATTGATGAGCCACGATCCAAGGGTATACCTGACGAGGTTCGGCTTCGTCCTGATACCTTTGTGGACGGCACGGTGTCCGGCGATCTCGACAAGTCGAATATTCGGCTTTCCCGAGGGGTTCCTATCAAGGCTTCTCACATAGCCCTTCTCAAGGTCCTCTCTTTTGAGGTTTTTCCAATCAGGCTCCAGGACGTGCCGATCCCCTTTCATTGGCCCATTTGAGACTCTGGTCTCAAACATGTCCCCCCCCCACGGGTAGTCTGTCCCCAGCAAGCAATCCGTTTTCGTAGCCGTAGTCACTACACCGGAGTAGGCCTGCGAAGTCCGCCACCCCAATTGTGAGTGAAGGGGACTCTGTTAAAGCCGGTCAAATCCAGAACCGGCCCCCGATCAGGAGAATCCCCACGGCTACCACGGCCAAAATCCCCCCCTCACTGTTCTCGATGAGGCGTTCGAACCGCCACTGACCCTCCCCTTTCTCATAGGGTCTCAGCCTCGGCATATAGTCATCTACCGCCAGATCATACTCAACAAAGGACTCACCAAACCGTTCCTTCAGCCTGTATCTCTCCACCCGCCTCTTGTAGGGAATGTAGTAGAATATGAAGGTAAAGAAGGCCAGGGTCAGAAGATAGATATTGTTGGCCATAATGCAGAAGCCGGCAGTTAGAATCATCGTGCCGATATACAGGGGGTTTTTCACATGGCCATAAGGGCCGCCCGTCGCGAGAACCTGGTTCTTGCTGAGGTAACCTGCGGCCCACACCCTGAGGGTCTCTCCCAGGACAGTAAGGATCAGACCGACGGTAAAGGAAGGTCGTGTGGGATCGGCAAGAATCAAAAGAACCGCGCCCCCTAGATAGAGCCATATCGTTTTTTTGTTGATCCTCGAGAGTGTGCGGCCCATGGACATGCCAAACTCCTGACCGCCCCTGTGGAATCCAAATGAAGAGGTCAACTGTATTCCTCCCCGTGGGAAGACGATTTTCAGAGCAAAGGGGATCCGCGTTCGACCCCACAGGGGAAGAAAAGATCATAACACAAAAAAAACAAAAATCGAAATGGAATGTAGAGGCTCGTCGTGAACTTGGATCCCCGATATCCCAAACCCAAAGGGGGCGCCGGAACAGGGTCTGACGGCAAAGTACCTCCTTACCCATTGAGGGAGGTGGTGAATAATGCCTTGACATTTCCGAGAAGTTCATCTATAAAGGTGCCTGGAAAGGATTATCCAACAAAGACCGGGGCTATCGGGTCCGCCCGGAGGAGCTTTTCTTTTCCTACTGGGGCTCGGGGATACCGCGATGCCCACGGTTTCACGAAGCAGGTCTGAAGGAAAATTTCCCTTGACTGTCTCTCTGGTTTTGAGCACAATGCTTCATGAAAGGTGCCAGACTCGGTAAACAGAGGGGAGGTGGTGAATCGAAAGCATTTCAGAGGGAAAAAATCGAAGAGGTGAAAGGAGATGAAGCGGATGGCGACCATGAGAGGTTTTTCCGTTGTAACGGCGTTTTTGTTTGTCTTTCTTTTGTTGCTGCCTATCAGCGCTCAGGCTCAGCGACCGATCAAGGTGGGAATCATCGACGCCTATGTCGGACCGCCCGCAGTTTATGCCAAGGATGCTCTCAATGGCTTCAAACTGGCGCTGAATGAGATCAACAGGGAAGGCGTCCTGGGGACGCAGATCGAATTTACCACCCGAGACAGCAAGTTCAAGGTGGATATTGGCCTCAGCATGGCCAAAGAACTGGTCATGAGGGAAAACGTGGACCTCCTGGTTGGCACGATCAGTAGCGGTGTTGCCCTGGCTGTCTCGAATTATGCCAAAGGGGAGAAGGTACCCTTTATTGTGTGGATTTCAAAGACCGAGAAGCTCACGGGGGAGAAGGGGCACCGTTACGTTTTCTCTACGGGTGAAAACACGGCAATGGCTGGCCAAGCTGGTGGCGTTGCCCTGGCCCAGAAGCCTTTTGTCACATACTGGATTGCCGGGGATGATTACGAGTATGGACATGCCATTGCCAATGCTGCCTGGCGCAATCTAAAGAAACGAAAGCCGGCGGTGAAAAAGATCGGAGAATCGTGGTGGAAGGTCGGCGAGCCTGACCTCGTCCCTTACATTACCGCGATTCTTGCAGCCAAACCCGATGCGGTTATTTTTTCCACCGGTGGTGCAAGCATGACCAATATCATGAAGGCGGTCAAGGCAACCGGGATGTCCGAGAAGGTCCAGGTGTGGATCCATACCGCGACGGATCATGCTGTCCTCAAGCCCCTCGGTCCGGAAGCCCCTGAAGGTGTGATGGGGAGCATGGACTACCACTTCTATTACCCGGATACCCCAGCCAACAAGGCATTTGTCAAAGCCTTTCAAGAGGCCTATGGGGAACCCCCTGGTTTTCCTGCTTTTCATGGCTACCTCACCGCGCAGTTCATTGCAAAGGCATTCAGGACAGCGGGGGTCCTGGATAAGGAGAAATTCATTGATGCGCTGGAGGGGTTGACAGTGGATAGTCCCGTCGGCAAGGTATTGATGCGAGCCTGTGACCATCAGGCCGTGCTGCCGATGTATCTGGGTGTGACCAAGAAGGTGCCAGAATACGATTTTATCATTTCCACCGACATCGTCACCCTGCCCGGCTACGACGTTATGCCCTCATGCGAAGAGATCAGGGAGGCCCGGGGCGACTAATTTCCAGCAAGTACCTGGGGGCTCATGGCCCTCAGGTACCCATGAGATAGAGCGATCACCCTATGGGGTTTGGGCAAAGCATAGACATGGCTGCTTTGGCCAGTCAGTTATTGGTCGGCCTGAGCCGGGCAATGCTCCTGTTCATCGTTTGTGCGGGGCTGAGCTTCGTTCTCGGGGTGTTGAGGGTTCCGAACATCGCCCACGGCTCGCTGTATATGATGGGAGCGTTCTCATCCTATAGCATCTTCAACCTATTTGGGGGTAGCTCCACGGGTTTTTGGCTTGCTCTAATCTTCGCCCCCCTGATCGTTGCCCTGGTCAGTCTGATAGCGGAGAGAGCGCTCTTCTGTCATCTCTACCAGAGAGAACACTTGATGCTCCTTCTGTTTACCTTCGCCCTGATGCTTATCCTTGGCGATTTGGTGAAGCTTGTCTGGGGAGCAGAATATCGGTCTGTCATGGCCCCAAGCGTCCTCAGAGGATCGATCTCGATATTTGGCTCATCCCTGCCCCGGTACAGTCTATTTCTCCTCATCATCGGTCCATTGGTGGCTGTAGGTCTGTGGCTCTTTACCAACAAGACGAGAATAGGAAAGATCTCTCGGGCGGCGGCGGTTGACAGAGAGATGGTCGGGGCGCTAGGGATCAATGTGAGCTGGGTCTTCGCCGCAGCATTCGTTCTCGGCTGTTATCTTGCCGGATTGGGTGGAGCCTTGGTTGCTCCGACGGTGAGTATCACCCTGGGAATGGATCACACGATCATCATCGAAGCCTTCCTCATTGTCACGATTGGTGGGTTGGGGAACATGTGGGGGGCTCTTGTCGGCTCCCTCATATTTGGTGTGACCCATTCCTTCGGGGTATTGATATGGCCACAGTTCGCCATCGTCTTCCCCTATGCGGCTGTCGTCATTGTGCTGCTGTTGCGGCCAAGAGGAATGCTTAAATCGGTGTGGTGAGGAGGAGCCCACGGTGCTCAGAGAGATTTTCCCTCCAAGATCCATATTCTTTGCGGCGGCCATCCTCGTTGTCCTCCTTCTTTTGCCGGCAATTCTCCCGAGGTTTTACACTTACATCCTTGCCTTGATTTTTATCACGGCTCTCCTGGCCATGAGCCTTAACCTCTTGGTCGGCCACGGCGGGATGTTCCAGTTTCACCACGCCGTCTTTTACGGGGTCGGGGCATATACCGTTGCCCTGATTTTGACCAAAACCTCCGTGCCCTCGTGGCTAGCCTTCATCGCTGGACCGATAATGGCAGCGGCCATCGGCCTTCTCATTGGCTGGTTCTGTGTCCGGCTAACGAGACTGTATTTTGGCATGCTCCAGATCTCCCTGGGTTCCCTGATTTGGGCCGTTGTTTTTCGCTGGTACAGCTTTACCGGCGGCGATGATGGCATTCACGGCATTCCCATGCCACCGTTGCTCTCTTCATTGATTAATTCCTACTATTTTATCTTGATCACCCTGACGATCTGCTTGATCCTCCTCTACTTAGTTTTGAAATCCCCCTTCGGGAGCACCCTTCAGGCCATCCGTGACAATCCACAACGATGCGAAGCGGTCGGCATCAACGTCAGGCGCCATCAGCTGGCGGCCATACTGACTGCCACGTTCTTCGCCGGGGTGGCTGGCCTCCTTTTTGTTGTCCTGGAGCATTCCGTTTTTCCCGACTTACTGTTCTGGGTCCTGTCCCTTGAGATCTTTATTATGTGCCTTCTCGGGGGATGGTTTACCTTCGCCGGACCGATGCTGGGTGCAGCCATCATGATAGCACTCCGAACGTTTGTGGGTATCTATACCGAGTACTGGACTCTGATTCTCGGGATCATCTTGATCCTGCTGATCTTTTTCCTGCCAGAGGGCGTCATGGGCTATTTGCTGGATAAATTCCGCTCTCAGGCAAAAGAAATCGAACAGAGGGGAAACACATAAATGCTGCGATTGGAGGCCATCGACAAATCGTTCGGCGACTTTAGGGCGGTGAACGGTGCTCACCTCTCCGTGGAGAAGGGTGAACTGGTGGCGGTGATCGGGCCCAACGGCGCCGGAAAGACCACCCTATTCAACCTCATCACCGGACAACTAAGGCGTGACAGAGGAAGCATAGTCTTTATGGGGGAAGACATCGGTGAGTTGCCTCCCTATGAGATCTGTAAACGCGGCATCGCTCGATCATTTCAAATTGTTAATATCTTCCCTCGGCTGACGGTTTTCGAGAACGTTCAGATCGCCGTGCTCTCCCATCAGAAAAAGAACGCTAAACTTTTCCGCCCTGCAAAGAGTCTGGCTGTGGCAGAGACCAACGGCATTCTCGAGGGCGTGGGGCTTCCAGACAAAGCAAAAAGCATTGCGGGATCACTCTCCCATGGGGACCAAAAGGTCCTGGAGATCGCCATCGCCCTAGGCAATGAGCCTGAACTTCTCATCCTCGATGAACCCACGGCTGGCATGTCGCCCGAGGAAACGGCAGCGACCTTGGAGCTGATCAAGAGGCTGGCCAGTTTGCGTGGTCTCACTATCCTGTTCTGCGAGCACGATATGGACGTCGTGTTCTCCATCGCCCAGAGTATCATGGTCATGCACCAGGGACGAACCCTTGTTCAGGGAACGCCCGAGGAGGTGAGACGAAACCAGGAAGTCCTGACGGCCTATCTTGGAGGTGAATGATGCTAGAGGTGAGGGAAATCCACACCTTCTATGGTCTGAGCCACATCCTCTTCGGGGTTTCTCTCCAGGTTGATTCGGGGAAGGTGGTCTGCCTTCTCGGCCGAAATGGGGCCGGAAAGACGACCACCCTCAAGAGTATAATGGGGCTAGCACCGCCAAAACGGGGCCGTATCCACTTCAAGGAGGAGGAGGTTACGGGCAAGCAGCCCTACCAACTCGCGCGAATGGGTATCGGCTATGTCCCGGATGATAGAAGGATCTTTTCTGACCTCACGGTGGGAGAGAATCTGGAGATAGCTTCTAAGAAAGGGAAGAGCGGTCAGGGGTGGGATAGGGAGAGGATTTACGACCTCTTTCCCAGCCTGAAGGCCATGGAGTCTCGGAAGGGAGGTTGCCTCAGTGGAGGGGAGCAGAAGATCCTGGCGATTGCCAGGGCCTTAATGGGTGACCCCGAGCTCCTTCTTTTGGACGAACCCATGGAGGGACTTGCCCCTGCCCTGGTGCGGACTCTGGAAGAACAGTTGAGAAGGCTGAGGGAAGCCGGGCTGACCGTTCTGCTGGCCGAACAGAACGTGAAGTCTGCCCTGAGGTTGAGCGACTGGGCCTATATCATTGATGACGGTGCGATCCCTTACGAGGGAAGCATCGAGGAAATAAGAATGAATGAGCAAGTGAGAAAGAGATATTTACTGGTATGACCTTGGTCACAGGGAAGGCGGAGGCTTCCGTTCTTTCCCTGATTCACGAATTCTTCCTCACTTTTCATCACGGAGTCATCATTTCCCAGGCAGTCGTCCAGTTCCATGAAACTGTTTCGTCCTTTACATTTCCCTTTTCAGAGGGATTACCTCTGGGCTCTACTTTCGGGAATTCTTCTGGTTCTGAGTTTTCCCAACCCCCTCAATGTGCTGAAGGTCCATTTCCCTTTCGGCATTCTGGCCTGGATCGCCCTTGTTCCTCTCCTTCTCTGCCTGGAGGGAAAGACTCCCTGGGAGAGTTTTCGACTCGGATGGGTGACGGGCTTTGTGTCATTCACAGGAATTGTCTACTGGGTCATTATCGCCATGAATCGCTACGGCGGAATTCCGATTCCCATCAGTGTGATCGTGCTCGTTGCCCTCGCCCTCTACCTCAGCCTGTATGTGGGTTCCTTTGCCGCTCTCCTGTCTCTGGTCCGATGGAAAACCGGATGGACCCTACACATCCTTGCTCCTCCCCTCTGGGTTGCATTGGAATACCTCCGATCGATTCTGCTCACCGGATTTCCGTGGGAGTCCCTCGGGTATTCCCAGTATCTGGCCCTTCCCCTCATTCAGATAGCCGACACCACGGGGGTGTATGGGGTCTCGTTCCTGGTGGTTTTGGTAAACGGGCTGATCGCTGCTGGCATACTGAAATCAAGCCGAACGGGACGTCCCCCCGTGAGATTGATTCTTTTTGTGATCGTCCTCATTGGGGCAGTTCTTGTCTATGGGTCGGTCAGAATCGGTCAGGAGAAGCAGAGAATCTCGGGCCAAAGGCCGATTAAAGTCGCTATTGTCCAGGGGAACATTGATCAGAGTGTCAAATGGGAAACCGATTATCAGAGGGAGACCATTGAAATCTACAGGACCCTGACCCGAGGGGTTGCCAAGGGCCGTCCCCACCTCGTCATATGGCCTGAAACGGCCGTTCCTTTTTTCTTTCCCTTTGATCACCCGTTCAGTCCCGTTGTACGGGACATCCCCTCTGAGATCGGTGCCTATCTAGCTTTTGGAAGTCCCTTCTATGACAGGGAGGGGGCTCGGATCCGATATTTCAACAGCGCCTACCTCCTCTCTCCCGATGGGGAGATCAGGGGCCGATACGACAAGATCCATCTGGTTCCCTTCGGCGAGTATGTCCCCCTTTCCCGTTTTCTTCCCTTTATTGCCCCCCTGGTTGAGAGCGTGGGAGATATCGTTTCAGGGAGTGAGACCCGGGGGACTGTCGTCTTCTCCATGCCAAGAGGGAAGTTCGGAGTTCTTATCTGCTATGAGATCATCTTTCCCGATCTCAATCGGAGGTTTGTCAAGAAAGGTGCGGACTTTCTGGTGACCATAACGAACGATGCCTGGTTTGGCAAAACATCGGCTCCCTTCCAACATTTCTCCATGGCAACCTTCAGAGCCGTGGAAAACCGCGCTTTCGTCGCAAGGGCCGCTAATACCGGCATCAGCGGGATCATCACCTCTACCGGAAGAATCGCGGTAGAGAGCGAGATTTTTTCGCGTCAGGCCGTAACCGGGGAGGTATTTCTGAAGGGCCCTGAGACCCTCTACACCCGCTACGGCGATGTGTTTGCCCATGCATGCCTCGGGTGGAGTCTCCTCTTCATGGGAGGCGCCTGTTTTGTGGGCAAGAGGAAGCACCTCCCTCAGCGCAACGGTTAGCGTGAGTGTCTCCGATGTTGACACGGTCTCTTTCACTGATCCCGTTCTCTTTCGGTTCAACTTGGGCTCGGAGATACCTCGGTTTGCCTTCCGCTCGAGAACGCCCTGTCTCGTTCAGCGGAGCTTCACGATCCATTTCCCCGATCCTTTTGGAGGAAGAGGTAAAAATCCAGTGTAGGAAGGGAAATCCCCCTCCCCCTTCCCCCAACCAAAGCGTGGGACCCAGAGATATCAGATTGGCATTCCCCTGTCAACCGGCGTCTCCGATTGAAGGTGGAGGGGTGGCCCCTTGTTCGGTTTTTTTGAGACTCATGAGGATTGACTTTACCGGGAATTTCTGACAGAATGTTTGAGATTTTGGATGGTCAGAATCCAAGCACCCCTTTTCTTTGAGGCGATCATGATCGTGGACAAATTCCAGGAGATTGAGCGGCAGATATGGGAAGAAGAAAAGAAGTTTCTCATGAAACAAATCGGGCTCATGCTGGTTCGGAATGAATCGATAAAGTTCGGAGACTACACCCTGACGTCTGGCAAGAAAAGTCCCTACTATATCGATCTCAGGCAGACGATCTCCAGTCCCATCACCATGGATTGGATTTCTAACTCTCTGGCCCGGATTATCGTAAACGAAATCGGCAAGGACAAAGTCGACAAGATTCTGGGAGTCCCGACGGCCGGGGTTCCTTTTGCAACCATGGTGAGCCAAAAACTGGCCCTCCCCTTGATTTACTATCGGAAGGCTCGTAAGGAACACGGGGTTAGAAAGAAGATCGAGGGCTCTGTGGAGAGAAACGATCGGGTGCTCATTGTCGATGATTTGATTACAACGGGTGAAAGCGTTATCGATGCCGCTCAGGCTGTTCGAGAGCAGGGGGGGATAGCCAACGAGCTGGTCGTCCTGCTGGACAGGGAGCAGGGAGGGACTGAGCGACTGAGAGAAGCCTATGTTGAGCCACACATCCTCTTCAAGGTTTCCGAGGCCTTTGCCTGGCTGACTCAAGTGGAGCTGCTGAGTCAGGACGAGTTCGAAAAAATTGCGGAATACATCGATCGAGAAAAGGAAAAGGGGACAGAGGAAGCTTAAGATCAAACCACGACCTGCTTAACCAGGTAGATTCTCGTTACGACCGAAAGTCATTTATCTTGAACCGCTGAACAAGGAACCGCAGGATGTCGAAGTCAAAAAAGTTGAGTTATTCCCTCAGAAAACTTCTGCTGTTGGAGATTCGATACAGGCTAAAGCTTTTCGCCCTAGAGGCGAAGGTTCCAAACCTGACGAATGCAAAAACCAACGGAGGCTGTTATGTCTCATCAATTCAAGGGAAAGCACATTCTCCACGGGAGTCAGTTCTCTCGTCAGGACCTGGAGGAGATCACCGCCCTGGCGGGAGAGTTTGAAGCAAAGTATAAAATCGGCGAAATTCCTCCTCTCATGCGAAGAAAAATCCTGGCGACCCTTTTCTTTGAACCGAGCACGCGGACCCGTCTCTCTTTTGAAACGGCCATGCATAGGCTCGAAGGGGCCGTGATCAGTGTGGCATCGGCCGAGACTTCGTCTGCGGCCAAGGGAGAGAGCCTCTCGGACACGGCGAGAACCGTGTCCCAGTATGCCGACGTCATCGTTATCCGTCATCCCCAGATCGGATCCGCTCAAGAAGCCGCCAAAGCCGCCTTTGTTCCGGTCATCAATGCGGGGGACGGGGCGGGGCAGCATCCTACCCAGGCGATTCTGGACGTTTACACGATTCAGAAAGAGCTTGGTTCCCTGGAGAACATAACTGTCTCTCTGGTAGGCGATCTCAAGTTTGGCCGTACCGTTCATGCTCTGGTTGAGCTCCTAAGCCTCTATGACTTGAAGCTCATCCTGGTGGCCCCTGAAAGCCTCAAAATGCCCGAAGAAATCACAGCGAATCTCAGACAGAAGGGAATCGATGTTACAGAAACCGATCAACTGGGCGAGGCCCTCGCTTCGAGCCACCTCCTCTATGTGACGAGAATTCAGAAGGAGCGGTTTTCGGATCTGTCGGCGTATGAGAAAATCAAAGGCACCTATATTATCAGTGACCAGCTTCTTCGGGACGCCAAAAAGGAACCCATCATCATGCATCCCCTCCCCCGGGTCGATGAAATTACGACAGACGTGGACGCCCGACCAGGAGCTGCCTATTTTCGACAGGTGGGCAACGGAGTTTTTGTGAGAATGGCGCTACTGGCGATGGTGACCGGTCAGGTTTGAGGCGTCGACAGAGTGGAAAGTGATCATGAGCCAGGGTCAGGACTCTCGAAGGTCATCGGTGCCGGTCCCTCGGCTGCCCGTTTTAAGACCGTCAGGAATCTGAACCCCTGTGCCAGGTTTTTGGCCAAAGGGGACTCCCCCACTTCCATCGATCAAACTCGTCGCTACCCAGAGGGAAATTCTCATAGAGCCTGAGACCAGCGAGTCTCTCCTCATCTTTAGAGGCAGGTTTTTGTGGGCCTTCGGGATGAAGGAGGGATCCCTCATTTGCATTGCCCCAGGGCTTTTGGATCCTAGATCTCTCCTTCGTTGCGATCGAGGAGACCGCAAGGGTCGCTAGATACCGATCTGGAGAAAAAACAGGGTTGACTTTTTCCTTAAGAAGGGCTAAACAAGGAGAAAATACGGATGGTGCAAGGATGGAAAGGCCCGAAACTCTGCGGCAAGAGCGCAGAAGATATCCCCGATACGACCCCGTACCTGAGATTACCTACTCTTATGGTTTCTACAACGAGCCAATCACGGCCAAAACCCTTGAGCTCAGCCTCGGAGGAGCCCGGATACAGACGGATTTGCCCCTTCTGGTCGGAGAAAACCTTGAGGTCAATATCTCGGTTGAGGATGAAGAAATTGACGTATTGGCAAGAGTGGTTTACACCCAGAGGGATCCTGACAAAAGCTTCATTGTGGGATTGAGTTTCGAGGGTATCTCTGAAGTCAAAAAGAGGGTTCTCCACCATTTCTTCCGCGATTACGTGGAAAACTATGGGAGTAGTTCTCTATAGGGGAGCCATGCCTCTTTGGTCCTTTGATTTTTCAAATCCCCCCTCCGCCATCTTGAGCCCCTCAGATCTTGATGTGTTGTTTGAACCGGTTTAGATTCGCCAAAATGGAGAGAAAGTGTTTGCGGGTGATCTGACTGGCCCCCTTGCAGTGTCGACACCTCACGGTGAGATCTCTCTGCAAATCTCCCATTTGCAGTTTGACAATCGACTTCTTCCCGCAGTGTTTGCATTGAAGGCGATAGTTGAGATCCAGCATAAAATCTTCACTCCTTCGCGCCGAAAAATGTCCATGCCCTGAGCATTCGAGCGTCTTCAGGGTCCAGCGTCTTGAATCCCTTCCAGCGGG
>CAYGBW010000069.1:0-14876 GCA_964348185.1 uncultured Thermodesulfobacteriota bacterium
GCGAAAACCAACACCATGAGGAGACCCCCAAGGAAGAACCCCGGAATCACCCCGCCGAGGAAGAGATATCCCACCGATGCACCGGAGAGCATGGAGTAAATGACCATCGGAATACTTGGAGGAATAATCGGTCCGATGGTGGCGGAAGCACAGGTAACCGCGCAGCTAAAAGGGCCGTCATATCCTGAATCTTTCATTGCCTTTATCTCTACAGCGCCCAGACCAGCGACGTCAGCTACCTCAGAACCGGACATGCCGGCAAAGATGATGCTTGCAACGATGTTTACGTGGCCCAATCCCCCCTTCAGAGGACCGACGAGAACCTTTGCAAAATCAAATAGTTTGTCGGTTAATTTCCCGGCATTCATAACCTTGGCGGTAAAAATGAAAAGGGGCACCGCGAGCAGCACGAATTGATTCTCGAATTGGATGACCATGACATCCATGACCGTAGAGAGATGCACATCAGATAACAAAAGATAGAAAACTGAACTGACAAACATCCCAAATGCGATGGGATATCCTAGAGCAAATACCACAGCGAAAACGATGAGCCAAATCGCTACTTCCACGGAAGTTCCTCCTCCTGGTGAGCTTCCTTCCCCAGGAGTTCCTGAATATTCGAAAAGATAGCCATGGAATTATGAATGAGAATGAGACATACGAAGATTGGAAAGCACATGAGAAGATATGTCCAAGGTATTCTTAAGGCCGATGCTTTTATCCTGTAATTCCATATCGTATATTCTATACTTGGAATCAAAAGGAAAAGGAATGCTATATTGGTCAGAATATCAAAAAAGGTATCAACAAAGAGCCTTGTCCTCTTGGAGAATTTGCGGTAAAAGATGTCAAATCGTATGTGTTGATTATACCTTTTGGCAAGGGCTGCCCCGAGGTAGATAATCCAGACAAAACTGTATATAGAGAGTTCAAAAAACTTGGGCAACGGATTATTAAGAACGTATCGGGAGAATACCTCTATTCCCACAGAAATGATAAGAAGAAAAAAGATCAAGGTTGCAAGATGTACTTCCAGTAGATCAAAAACCCTCTTACTGAATCTTCTCATAATCTCTTTACCCTCTCTGCAAAAAATAACATGCCTTGGAAAAGGCAAACCTCTTCCAAGGCATCTCTTCCGCTTCAAGGCAACGTTTGAATCTTCGAGTACATCCCTTCACCCCAACGCTTGTTGAATTTTTCCTGACTGTAGAACTTTTGTGCATGTTCCATGAACGCCTTCTTGTCTGGTATAATCACCTCCATACCGAACTCTTTCTGGAATTTGCCCAACAAAGAGGCTTCCTGTTCCAACACGATCTGGTTCATATTGAATCGGGCAACTTGTATGGCGTGATTGATATACACCCTGTATTTATCGGGCATCTCCTGCCAGAGCTTCTCACTGATGATTGGGGTGATATAGCCTAGCATGTGGTCCGTGAGAACGATATAGTGAGTCACCTCGTAGAACTTTGCTGAAAAGTCAGTAGGAAGAGGATTATCCTGTCCGTCTATCGTTCCGGTCTTCAGCGCCATGTAGACCTCACCAAACCCAAGTGGCGTCGGATTGCCACCCAGAGCTCTCCCGACATCGAGCCAAGCCTCCACGTTCGGCATTCGCAGCTTAATCCCTTTCAAATCTTCAGGACGTCTGACGACTCCGGCCTTTTTTGTCAGATTGAGCTGTCTCGTGCCGAGATACCACACATCCAGAACCCGAATGCCAGACCTCTCGGCGAGATTCTTCCAGTATCCTTGTCCAATAGGGCCCATAAGGGCTCTGTACATATGGTCGAGGTCTCGATAGAGATACGCAACCTCCAACACCCCAATCTCGGGATAGCTTGCGAGATCTGCAAACCACGACGCACTTGCATCACTGGTCATCTCAAGTGTGCCCTTCATAATCCCCAAAATCCCCGTCTTTTGATCAGCGAGTTGCCCTGAATGAAAGACTTTCACCTCGATCTTCCCACCACTCAGACTGTCAAGGACTTCACCGAACTTTCTCATCGCGATTGTCTGAGGCTCATTCGGGCCTGCGACCGTATTGAAACGAAGGGTGTAGCTCTTCTCCTGAGCCAGTGAAATTCCCAGAGTAAAGACAAGCCCAAGAATCACGATGCTGGGAATGAGAAACAATCTCTTTCTGTAATTACTCATGACAATCCCTCCTCATTCTGTTCTGGCAGGACTCTGACCCCCTACCAAAGCCTAGCAAACGTTCCTATGACTCGAAGACCGAACTCTACCTCAAACGATTCTGTATCACCCCCTTCCTCTTGCGGGAGGATTTCTCTCGAATCAAGATCACCTCCTTTCTCTCAATGCAGAATCTTTCTCAGACTTCGCATTCAAGATCTCCACAGATTTCAAGTAGTTTATTCACCCGGCTGTCCGGTGTGGAAGCCTGAATGTCGGCCATAACAATATCGCAGGGGGCAAGTTCATGATGAACCTTTTCCATATCATGTCTAAGGGTTTCCAATGGTGCATCCTGGAGTTTTGTCGGCCAGTATATCACTGCCCTTCTTGCCTCGGGGAATCTCTTTTTCACTCGGGCCATGTCGGAATCCATGCCCATATCTAAGTAGCCGACCTTGGGTAACTCCTTTAGTGCATCAATATAAGGGGTTATGTCCCAGTTACACGTATGGACTCCGAAGCGCTCAAAACTGTGGGCAATTCTCGTATCGTAGGGAGACACAAACTCGCGATACATCTCCGGTGAGATCATATTCATCGTGCAGTTGGCGACACTGAACTGGTTGATGTAGAAACCCGATTTTCTCTGTCGCTCCTGGACCATTTTTGCCAGCCGAATCATCACATCGGTTATGGTTGAAAAGAAGCCGTGAACGAATTCGGGCTTATCGATCATGTCGAGAAATATGTCCTGCCCTCTTAGTTGGAAGGCATTGTTGAGAACTCCCTGCCAATTCAGGTACCCGTGAATCTTTCCCCACTCGGATTCAATAGCGTCCATTTGACCGAAGAGCGCCTCCACCAGAGGGCCCTCAAGGAGCTTTTCCACATCCAGTCTTTCTATCTCCTCTACTGAGTGGGGCTTCCCGGGTTCCAGAACAGGCCAGCGATCCGGAGCATACCTAAGGGGTAAACCGAATACCCGGGCGATAACATAGACCCCGTAGCAACCGGAGATTGTCGCCAGGTCATCTTCGTCGGAGAGATCCCAATGGGTGACGATGGGAAATGCTTTGACGAGTTCAGCCTTCGCCACCTTTAGGCTTTCATATCGATAAAAGGGATCCTGGTGCCATCGCTCTGAGAAATCAATCCCACATCGCTTATGAAACCAAGCCGGCTCAAAGCCGAGGGAAACCCTCATGGCCGACTCCGTTCCGTCAGCCGGCTCTCTTCGTGATGGGGCGCTTATCGGTATGTAATTCCGTAGACGTAAGATCGCCACGAATTGCTCCCTGTGGCAAACGCCAAATCAGACGATTACACCACAGTCCGTATGCCGATATTATTGCTTGAGAATGAGATTCTGCACGCACTCAGCCACATACCATCGGAAAAAGGAAACGGGCTTTGACGACAAACGCCTAATCGAACCGATACCCCAATCTTCTAGATATCTCCTGGGTGAGCGTTGAGAAAGTCGGATAGTTGGTTTGGTTGTGTGAACAAAATCCCCACACTCGAATATCCGGTTATCACAGGTACTCATGAATGTCAAGAAAACCCTTAACCGTGTCGTGTAAGCTTTGAAATTGACTATTTCAGCCACACGTAGACGTCTTCCCATCCGGGTAAAACAAGGAACGAAAAAGATTGGCATGGTTTCTGAGAAAGGGGATTACGGAAGATTCCAGAACGACAAAAGCCGATCTGAGGCGGCTGACAGATGTGACTCTAGGCTCAGGCCAGTGTCTACCTCAATCCTCGGATCTTTAAACCGATGGGGTAACGACCCCTGTGATTTTCTGTCCCGAACACCGTCCAGGGTTCACAAAGCGGGACGGGAGACTGTAGACCCCCCATGACTAGCCTCCAGATCCCGTGGGACGAGAGAAGGCTCCCAACGCTAATCCATGAAAGGCCGGTGGGTAGATTGAAGGCAGGCCATTCTGACCTGCCTTTTCTTAGCCAGGGTTCCCCACCCCCTCAAGAGCATATGCGCCCACTTAAGCGATAAATGTAGTCTTATTGGGTGATTCGGATAGTCTTATTCGTTTTGATGAGGTGTGCAATATCGAATATCGAATCACGCCACAGGCGTGATCGAAGGACAGTCGAACATTTGAACTTGAAAAGCACTGACGTGACAGGCGTAAAAACCGCTAAACAAAAGGAGAAAAAAACCTCATGATTCGAAATTCCTTGTTCGATATTCGATATTCGATTCACTCCTAAATTGAATTGGCTTCTTAAGTTAGTGCTTATACCCTTCAAGGGGGAGAAGGGTGAGGAGAGTAGCCAACGTCATGGTTTGCCCAGAGGTCCTCGGAGGCCAGACCCAATCCCCTGAGCTTCTCATCCGTCGGGATGCCGTCCGGGTTCCAGTCACGGAGCCGATAGTACGCTGTGAGCATTTCGTCCAGGTGACAGACCATCCCCTTGGCGGGTCCCTCGGGCAAGGGCTCCTTGAGCAAACGTGGGGGCAGCGTGTCGTCCTTGCGGGAGAAACCCGCCGCCACGAGAAAAAGCCGCTCGGCGTTGATGATCCGTTCTCCAGCGCGGACCAATTCCTCCAGGTCGTAGTCAGCTCCGGTGGCCCCATTGAGGAGTTCCAGGATCCCCACGGGACGAACATCCGTGGTGGGCGTCACATAGTTGCGCATCGAGAAGAACACGCAGAGACCCGCCGAGTCGATCACGGCGAATAGGTCCTGAAAGTCTCTGACGATTGCCGGCTTGTCTTCCCAGGTCAGCGGATCAATGAGCATGGGAACCCCAAGGAGCTCGATATAGGCGGGGTCTCCCCTCATATGGGAAGCCCCGATACTCGAGGTGGCATAGGCCAGCCCCATCCCCTGTTCACCCCGGGGCTCATAACCCGCAAACTCCTGTCCCTTGGAAACCATGGCCAACTCAGGATGCCCGTATCGTTGGGCCACCCTGAGGCTCCCTTCGGCCAAGATGTCCCCAAAACCCTCCCTGAGGCCGGTCATCCGGGTGAGGGCTACGACGGCTTCCCCGTCTCCAAACCGGAGGGGTCTGCCCACATCGGCCTCCGGGAGATAGCCCTGCTCACTCAGCTCCATAGCACAGGCGATGGTGGCCCCCATAGTGATCGTGTCCAACCCCAGCTCGTTACAATGGTAGTTGGCCTTGGTCACTGCTGCCAGGTTATCCACCCCGCAGTTGCTCCCAAGGGCATAAACCGTCTCATACTCAGGCCCTTCCCCCTCTCCCTGAAACGGCGTCTCATTCACGCGGGTCACCCGGCCACACGCAATGGGGCAACTGAAGCAGGCCCGCGTACGAACGAGATACCTCTCCGTGAGTGTCTCCCCGTGGATCCCCTTCCACCCCTCGAAAGTCCCCTGCTGGAAGTTCCGGGTGGGTAGGACACCATAGTTCTGCGTCGCCATCACGGTGACGGCAGTCCCATGGACCCTGAGGGCAGGGGGGCCGTCTTTCATGCTCCTGCGAAACTTTTCGAGGTACTTTCGGCAGGTCTCTTTAAAGACCTTTTCGTCCCAGATGGGAACCTCGCCCTCACCGCGAACCGCCACAGCTTTGAGGTTCTTGGATCCCATAACCGCTCCCACTCCGGATCGGCCGGCAGCCCGATCCCGGTCGTTGATGATCGAGGCAAACCGAACCCCTTTCTCCCCCGCCGGTCCGATGGAGGCGACCCGTGCCTCCCCGTGAGTCTCTCGGCGCAGAGCATCGTCGGTCTCGTGGGTATTCTTCCCCCAAAGGTGAGTTGCCGAGCGAATCTCCGCCCGCCCCCGATCGATCCAGAGATACACGGGCTCTGGAGCCTTCCCCTGGAAGAGGATCATATCTAGACCGGCTTTTTTCATCTCCGCGGGAAAGTGTCCCCCCGAGTTGGAACAGGTGATGGCGCCGGTCAGGGGGGACTTGGTCACCACCATGTATCGGGCCCCCGTGGGGGCGCGGGTCCCCGTCAGGGGTCCTGCTGCCATGATCAGTCGGTTCTCCTCCCCCAGAGGGTCACATCGGGGATCTCCTTCCTGGAGGAGGTAGTGAACTCCCAAGCCTCTTCCTCCGATGTAGTCTTTGACCACCTGGGGATCCAGGGGTTCCTCCTGAATCTGATTACGGCTCAGATCGACCCGAATAACCTTGCCTCTCCATCCGTACATCGCCGCCTCCTCGTCAATTCGTCAACCCACCCTGTGTAATCCCGATCATACCAGGGATGGGGCTGCGCGAGACTGGTCTCCCGTTATCGACTGAAGCAATATTGATACCAACTCCTGTGCCCTCGCCGTAGAAGAACGTCCCCACTGCCGAATCCCTGCCAGAAATCTCGGTTATGGGATTATGAGGTCATTGCTGTGTCACTCGGAGGAAGACGGGGTACATTGGACGATAGAGGGATCAAAGATCTGTCCGGCATAGAGGCTCTCATTCTCTTCCACGCCACCGCTGAGGCCGCGCTGTGCCTTCCCGAGAGCGGGATGGTCCATCGCCCCGTTCCCTCCGTTGGTATTGGGAACGACAGCTTCTGTAAAATAAATATAGGGTAAGGCTACTTCTCTGTCAAATAGACCGGTAGGGTCAGATAGAGCCCCTCGGCTTCATCGAGCCGCTTTGAAGAACCTAAACAAAGCAGAATGAGCTGGAAAGACACTCAACCCAAGGTTCATCCCGCCAATTTCGGGCATACTCCTCACGAAAAGCCCAGGAGCCACCGTAAAGTGATGAGATGTTTATGCTCTGAGCAAACTCGAGATACCAGACGGTCGACTCTGGCGGCAGAGGAGCTGGACGGATGACCGGCCACTCGGGACGAAACATTGACCTTGAAATTCAGAGGTGCCTCCGGGTATAATGACTGTTGACTTTTTTTGGTCATTGGTCACATGAAAAATGATTATCGAGATCAGATAATCGTCGCAGCGGAAAGGCTGTTTCGCCACTTCGGCTATCGCAAAACCACGGTGGCGGACATTGCCAGGGCGGCCGGCGTCGCAAAGGGGTCGATCTACCTCCATTTTCCATCTAAAGAGGACATCTTCCTTACCATTATCTCCGCAAGGGCGACAGTCCTGGCGGCGGGTATGGAGGCGATCGCATCGCAGCCGGGCCCTTTGCAGACCCGAATCCTTGAGGCCCTGGAGTACTTTGTCGACGAAACAGCCAAATCCCGGTTCGAGTTCTTTCCCGATCATCTGCTCAACCTCGATAACGAGGAGCTGGTGGTCAGGACACTGTCCATCCACAAGACCTCGGGGCCGAGGTTGAAGGAGATTCTGGAGAAGAGACTCGCCAACCGGACCGAACAAGATCCGATCGTGGCGGATCCGGAAGGGGTGGCCTGGCTTCTCGTTCAGAATCTCTTTAACACCATGGTGCGGTTGGGGCCAGACGTGGACTTCGATTACCGGCGCTACCTTCGAGTCCTGGTGAAGACGACGATTCCCGAACGAACGAGGTGGGAGGAAAATGAACGAGTCTGACGGGAATGCGAAGATCCTCAGATTTTTCTGGGGTCTCATCCCCTGGCTGGTGGTTGTCCTTGTTCTGGCCTTCATTCTGATCATGGTCGGCCGGATCATGGAGAAGAAGGCCACCCTGGCTGAGGCAAAGCAAGAGGCCATGAAAAAAGAGCTTGACCCGGTGCGGATCATCGTCCTCCCCTTAAAACCTCACCAGTTGGTAGACAAGATCGATCTGCCGGCAGAGGTCGAACCTTACGAGGACCTCTGGGTCAAGGCCGAAGTCCGCGGCCAGGTTGTCAAGGTCATGGTCGAGGAGGGTCAGCGTATCGAAAAGGGACAGGTCCTCGTCCAACTCGATGATCGCGACTACCGCGCGCGGCTCGCTCGTATCGATGCCAACCACCGGCTGGCCAAACTCGAGTACGATCGCTTTGCTGCTCTGGTCAAGAAGAAGTTCACCTCAAAGTCACAGTTGGACGATATCGAAGCCCGCCTCAGCGACCTCAAGGCCCAACGAGACGAGGCCAAGCTGGCGTTGAGCCGCACGAGGATCACCGCTCCGATCAGCGGCCGGCTCAACGAGGTCAAGGCGATGACGGGTGAGGTTCTCGCCGTTGACGATTCCGTCGCCCAGATCCTCCAGATCGATCAGGTCAAAGTGAGCGTCGGAGTTCCCGAAAGCGACGTGGCTGCCGTCTTCGACTTGAAGGAGGCTGACGTGGTCATCGATGCCTTGGACGGTTTGAGGGTCAAAGGCAGGAAAGCCTTTCTCTCCCGCCAGCCCAAGACTCTGGCACGTCTCTACAACCTAGAGCTGATGATTTCCAACCCGACAGGCCGTATCCTCCCCGGTATGTTCGCCCGGGTGGAGCTGGTCAAGAAGGTCTTTGAACAGTCGCTGGCCGTACCCCTTTATGCCGTCATCTCTCAGAGCGACGAACATATCGTCTTTGTCGAGCGTGACGGGCGGGCCGAAAAGAGGGAGGTCGAGCTCGGCGTGTTGGTCGGCTGGCAAGTTCAGGTCACCTCTGGACTGCAAGCCGGGGAGAGAGTCATCGTCGTCGGACACCGGTTCCTCGATGATGGCCAACCGGTCGAGGTCATCAAAACCGTCAGCGACCCCAGCGAGATCCTGTCATTATGATCCTCTCAGATCTGGCCGTTCGCAAAAGGACGAGTGTCTTTGTCCTGAGTGTCGTGATTATCGCCTTTGGCATGGTTGCCTACAACCTCATGCCCCGCGAGGCTGCACCGGACATTACGATCCCTTTCGTCTTCATCACGACGAGCTACCCCGGGGTGGCACCGGAGGATATCGAGCAGTCGATCACCATCCCGATCGAGAAGAAGCTCAAGGGGCTCGAGGCGGTCAAACAGATCAAATCCTTCAGTACTGAGGGGAACAGCTCGATCGTCATCGAATTCGTTGCTGGGACCGACATCGACGATGTCCTCCCGAAGGCCAAGGACAAGGTCGATTTGGCCAAGGCGGACCTGCCGGCTGACCTGGAAGATGATCCCGAAGTCACCGAGATCAACATCTCTGAGCTGCCCATCGTGGTCCTTTCCCTCTCTGGCACGGCGGGTCTGGTCAGGCTTAAGGAGATCGCCGAAGACCTTGAGGAGGACATCGAGTCTATC
The DNA here is from genome assembly GCA_964348185.1 of uncultured Thermodesulfobacteriota bacterium. Taxonomy (GTDB): domain Bacteria; phylum Desulfobacterota; class BSN033; order WVXP01; family WVXP01; genus CAYGBW01. The sequence goes on from CAYGBW010000069.1 coordinate 9,252, forward strand.
GCCGGGGTTCTCGATGTCGAAGTGACCGGCGGTCTGGAGCGGGAGATCCGGGTCGAACCGTACCCGGACAAGCTGGCGTATTACGGTCTGTCCATCACAGGACTTCAGAATGTGATCGTTCGGGAGAACCAGAATGTCTCGGGCGGGGCCATCCGCATGGGTGACGGCCGTTTTCAGCTCCGGGTGCCTGGGGAGTTCACGAAACCCGAAGAGATCTACGGCCTGGTCGTCGGCCTCCATGGGGGACGGCCCGTCTATCTCAAGGACGTCGCTCGGGTCGTGGACGGATTCAAGGACGAGGAGGGCCGTTCCCGCTTGGACGGAAGCGATGCGGTCAACATTCAGGTCAAGAAGCGGGCTGGTGAAAACATCCTGCGCATCACTGCCGAGATCGACCGGCTCATCGAGGAGAGGCTGCCCACCTGGCCCAAAGGAACGCGGGTAACTAAGCTGATGGACCAGGCCAGGGAAATCAGGATCATGGTCGCCGACCTGGAGAACAACCTCATCACCGGCTTGATCCTCGTCATTGTGGTACTCCTCTTCGCCATGGGCGTACGCAACGCCGTACTAGTCAGCCTGGCTATCCCCTTCTCCATGCTCCTCTCGTTCATCATTCTCCAGGCCCTGGGCATAACGCTGAACATGGTCGTCCTCTACTCTCTGACGCTGGCCCTGGGCATGCTCGTAGACAACGCCATTGTTATCGTTGAGAACATCTTTCGCTACATGGAGCAGGGCGTACCCCGTCTCCAGGCCGCCGTCAGGGCGACCGGCGAGGTGGCCCAGCCGGTTATTGCATCAACCGTGACCACAGTGGCCGCCTTCTTCCCCCTTCTCTTCTGGCCGGGGATCATGGGCGATTTCATGAGCTATGTGCCCAAAACCGTCATCATCACCCTCGCCTCGTCCCTTTTCGTGGCCCTGGTCATCAACCCGGCCATGGCGGCCATCTTCTTGCGGTTGCCGGCCGGACACCGTTTCACCCAGATCAAGGCCAGCGCCGAGGAGATCGAGAAGGCTGGCGAGACGCCCATTACCATCAGGGGACCCATACTCAGGGCCTACCGCCGCATTCTAGAAGGTGCCCTCCACAACCGGTTGGCGGTGATCGCTATGGCTTTTTTGGGCGTGCTAGCCATGGCCCTGATCTGGGTATACCGGATCGGACTGGAAAAACCCATCGAGTTCTTCCCCAACATCGAGCCGAACAGCATCTACGTCAATTTGGACATGCCCGAAGGGGCTGACCTGGAATTCTCTGACCGGATCGCCCGGCAGGTGGAACTGGCTTTGTGCGACGGCACGGAGCCGGACTCACTCCTGGCGAAGGGCAACCCGACAAACTGCATCCAAAGCCAGACCTCGAAGAAGACCCACGTCCTCCGCAATGGCCAGGAGTTTGTCGGACCCACCGACCAGGCCAACGTCAAGTACCTCTACTCCCGCACTGTGGCAGTCATGGGTGGAGCCAGCATGTTTCAGGACAACGCGCCCAATCATATTGGTGTTCAATTCCACGATATGGAGGACCGGGTCGAGCCGTCCCCTAAAACGGTTGACGAGATCCGACGGCGGATCGGGGATATCCCTGGCGGGCGTATTTCCGTGGCCGTGCGGGAGGAGGGTCCACCCACGGGCGCTCCGATCAACATCGAGATCTCGGGCGACCGCTTCGTCGTCTTGGGCCGCATCGCACAGCAAATTCGGGACGTGCTGGAGAAGATCCCCTTTGTCCAGGACATCCGCGACGACTACGTCGCTGGCTCGCCTACGGTCAGGGTGAGGGTCGACCGGCAGAGAGCCGCCCTGTTGGGTCTGTCCACCGAGGTCATCGGTTTCGCCCTCAAAGTCGCCTTCAATGGCATCAAAGTCTCCACCTTTCGTGAGGCCGACGAGGACTATGACATCACTGTCCAACTCCCCGCGTCCGACCGCCGGGTGACTGACATCCTGCGCGAACTACTGATGCCAACTGCACAGGGTCTCGTCCCCTTGAGCACAGTCGCTCGGTTCGAGGTCACCGGGGGTCTCGGCCAGGTCAACCGCATTAACCATCAGAGGACGGTCACCGTCAAGGCCAATGTGGCCGAACAATTCGTCCCCGGACCGGTCGTTCGGGCCGAGGCCGAAAAACTCTTGGCTAAGCTGCCCCTACCGCCAGGCTACGAGATCCACTTCACGGGTGAGTTTGAGATGCAACAAGAGGCCCAGGCCTTCCTGTCCAAGGCCCTCGGGGCGGCGCTTCTCTTGATCGTTCTCATCCTGGTCACCCAGTTCAATTCTCTATCCCAGCCGATCATCATTATGACTTCAGTGATCCTTTCTCTAGGGGGGGTCTTCCTCGGCCTCTCCGTTCTCGAGTTACCCTTTGGCATTATCATGACCGGGGTCGGGGTCATCTCCCTGGCCGGAGTGGTGGTCAACAATGCCATTGTCCTCATCGATTACACCAACAAGCTCCACCAGCGCGGGATGCATATGCGGGAGGCCATCATCGCCGCCGGATGTACCCGGTTGCGGCCGGTTATCCTGACCGCTGTGACAACGATTCTCGGCTTGTTGCCCATGGTCACTGGCGTCTCTTACAATTTCCACAAGATGGAACTCTCCTTGGTCAACGAATCGACGCAATGGTGGAGCCCCATGGCGAGCGCCGTCATCTTCGGCCTCGCCATGGCCACGGTCTTGACCCTTGTCGTTGTGCCGGTCCTCTATTCTCTGGTCTATACCACCAGTCGGTCGGCCAGCCGGGCGGCCAAATGGCTCTACCGGACCTACTGGTCCCCTTTTCACCACATGGCTGGGACAGCGCCCGATGACTGAGGTTCAGCCAGCTCTGGAGCAGACGGGAATCCCTATCATCCAATCTTGGTTGAGGGAGATTGAGTCTTTGGAAGTTTTATAGAACGGTAAAATGCGAGGATTGCTTGGCTGGTTATTCCTTACCCCCATCTTTAAGTATTCCCTGATCCCCTCCTTGACCTTTCCTTTGACCTTTTCCCTGATCTTTCTCTTGACCTTTTCCCTGATCTTTCTCTTGGCCCTTCTCTTGACCTTTCCCTCGACCGCCTTCTCCAGCAGCGCCCTTGCCCTTACTGGAGTCGCTTTTCTCGTCGCCCTTGGAGTTGGACTTCGACTTCTTCCCGCTGGGGGTTTCCAGGTCCTCAACGGGGGAATCGGCTTTCTCGTCCAGGTCATCCTCTCCAGCGACAAAACCGTCTTTGGAGGCATTTATGCTGGAATTCGGTCCCAAGAGTTGTTCTCCTCCATAAAAGTCTCTGACCAGGACCGTACCACTGATAACAGAAATAGTCGAAAGATCAGATTGCACTTTGGTTATGAACTCAGTTCCCCGGACCGAAGCCACCATATGGGGGGTCTTCACATCGAGCTTTTTCCCCTTCATGATTTTGAAACGGATAACCCCCTCCGGCACGGCGAATCGCTCAACCCTTTTCCAAAAGGACCTACCCAGATACTCCAGCTTTGAACCACCCGTAACGACAGCTTCAATGGCACCTTTCTTTTTCTGGATCACAACAGTGCCTTTTCCAACCACTTGAATTCGGTCCCCCCGATGAAGTGCCTGGCCGATGATAGCCGGAACTCCCCTCTTTTCCGCTACGCTATAGATCTCTGCCTTGCCAACAATTCTCAATACCCTCGGCCCCTGAGCAAAAGCCTCTGGAGAAAGCAGACATAAAAGGACAACGGCGCAAAAAAACGCTCCAAGTCCATTGATTATGCCTTTCATTTCTGCGCCTCCTTCTAAAGGTTCTCTGAATTAGCCATGGCTCCCCCCAGGGCAAAGATTAGGACTCATGAATCCCTTTGAGCGTCCAGCCCGGTCGATGGTTCAGCAGCATGAGCCTTTGCAAGAATCAAACCAGATTAGTCAGCCTGAACAGTTTAAATAGTTTCAATTAGTTAGCTGAAAAACAAGGCGTGCCAGTCTGAAATATCTCTAAAAAGTTTTCCAAATTCTGGAACTTTTTGCAAAGAGATTTCCAGTTTATGAAGGGCACGACTCCAAACAGTTCGGAAAACCATCAAAGGGCCTGACAGATCGAGTCTGCTGGACCGTGTTCGGAGAGAACTTCTCCGACGGATGGTTAGGACGAAACTAGGGATTGCGATAGGCTTGAGTTGTGCATCTTGTGGTTCCATGGAATGTTCCTGAGTCAAGGATCGGCTGTCTAAAAAGATTCTAAGGTATGAACATGAAAGTGTCAATGAGACTCGTCTAGCTAGACCGGGAACGGCCTCCCATTGTCTGAAGCAAAAAAAACAGATGTTGCATCATCCGGGTTACCTATGGCTCAAGGCTTGAGATATCGCCTCTCGGATACCTTCCCTCGGGGCTTCATAACCCCATCCGATTTCCCTACCGTTGATAAAGATGCCACGCGGCTTCTCGTAACTGGAAAGAATCGCCTGATCATCCCCACAGTATTCATTCAGCACAACGGGTTTACCTAACTCTCCAACAACCTCCCGAACGCGCTGCGCTTCTATGTCGCTGGTCTGACAGAATCTGTTCCAGAAAAGATCGACCACAACCTTACCGGGTATCGGCTCGAACTGGTACTTTGACTCCAGAAACCTCGGGACTTCGACTGAAAGGTCAAAGACTTTCCAGAGGAGGGCCGTTTCTCCCCGATGTTTCACAACTGAGAAGCCACATCTTTCGAAGAAGGAGGCTGGCATAAACCAGAAGTCATGGGTGTACCCCATCGTGACGATTCCCTTCTGACCCTGACGGTATGCCTCCCTTTCTGCCTCGACAATCAGGCTTCGCCCCACCTCTTTGCCTCTGGCTTCGTTCAAAACGACCAGACAAGGAACGACCAAGAGATCCCGCCCGATAGGTCCCCACGGACAGACTTCGATAGGGATCACGTGCAGGAACCCGACCTGCTTTCCACCAAGAACTGCGACTTTCACCCGGAGTCCGGTTTTCTCCATATCTCGAAGCCAAGGGACGCGTCTCTGGGCGCATGCATCGATCTCCGCCGACTCGCCCATGTGGGTGCACGTTCCGACAAAGTATTCGTCAGTTGTAGCCATGTCACGAATTTCCATCAAGTGTCCCCGGATTCTCGCAGAGTATTCATAGGAACTCTTGCTGTCTTCTACACTTTTGGATCCCCGTCCTTCACACGAGACCGCAACAATGAAACTTCATTCAGTCGTTTGGAGGACTTTTGAAAACAAAAGCCCGTCCCTTCCTTTCAGAAGAACGGGCTCCCCGCCAAACCAATTTCCGCTGCACTTCGTTTCTCGCTCAGGCCCGCAAGGGTCTCGAAACCATATTAGCAAATCCAAGAATAAAGTCAATCCTTTTTCTTCGCCTTTTTTGGGAACGGTGCCAGGCCTCCACCCAGAAGGGAAACTTGCGATTTTGCATTCTCCGTGTTATACAAAGTATATTGCTGAGGCTCAACGATCAACACCATTCGACCTTTTGGAGTGAGGCATGAAGGGATTTTGCGGGAAGGTACCCATCCATAGCCTCTGAGGGATTCTCGCATTTCCTCAGAGGCTTTCGGATTTGAGATCCCGATAAGGTCAAACCCTTGGAAGGCAGGATCGCAAATTCGCGGATCAGACGATGAGGACTTC
>CAYGBW010000070.1:0-6943 GCA_964348185.1 uncultured Thermodesulfobacteriota bacterium
CCCTCCGTACATGCCCAGATAAACATCCCCAAAGCCGAGTTCTTTTTTGAGAGGGCAAAGGAGTTCAGGTTCTACGGTGAAGTGTCCATGTGCGCCTCAAAACTCGCTGACGCGTTCGATAGAGAAAGAGTTGCCGTTGCTGCTGCGTTCGGGTGCGAAGTCCCGATGCACATCCCCTGGGTCTCTAGTGCCTACGGATACGAAGGAGAGAATCTCTATGAGATGTATGGTAACGTCTCATGTGAGCACGTAAAACGGTGGGGCAATGATGCAGGCAACAGACGGGTGCTGAGAGAGGATCTTTGCTATTTCTTTGTTCCGATGGAGCAGTTGGCAGACCGAGTTGGGATAGACGTTCCCGTGACAAGAGCGATGATTGAGATACTGACCGTATTTACCGATTTCGATTATCGAGCCCACGGGATCACGCTGAAACACCTGGGTATGGAGGGGCTTAACAAGAATCAGATCATAGATTATGTTACGTATGGCCATCGTTAATTGAAAACAGGCAGCAAAGCGTAGCATTCACCCCGTAAGGAGGTCGTCGCAATGGCAACGTATGACTACATGGGGAAGTACAAGATCTTCGATAGCGAGGTACACCTAGCGAGTAGCAGGATCCCAGAGTACGCTCAGGAAGAACACTTGAGAACCCTGTTTTCCTTCAGGACGCCTGAAGATGTGGTAGCCGCAATGGACGAATATGGGATAGAGAAGGCCATCGTTGAAACCCCATGCCTCGTGAGCGGGGGGGCCAAGGAGTTTCTTGACCCCAATCACAGGATGAGCAACCAGATCATCTCTGAAGCCCAGGGGAAGCACCCGGACCGTATCATCGGTGCGGGGCGAGTCAATCCGAACTATGGGGATGAGGCGGTTGAGGAGTTCGAGCGTTGTATCACGGCGTATAAGCTCAAGGCGCTCAAACTCCATCCCATGTGCGAGTTCTTCTACCCTAGCCACCGTTACCTGCCGCCCCTGTTCGAAATTGCAGGGGCGCATCATATTCCGATCATGTTCCATACCGGAGACGGCCGCCTAACCCATGGGGCGGGCTTCCTGGATCTGGCAAAGGCGTTTCCGAAGGTCAACATCATTCTGTACCATATGGGCGGATCATTCGGGGCCAAGGTCGCCAAGGAGAGGCCGAACATGTATCTGTCGACCTCGGGGAGAGTCTCTCAGATGGACATCTTGAGTGCGGTGAAGGAATTGGGCGCGGATCGGGTTTTGTACGCGTCGGATATGCCTTTCGGTAACCCGGTTCCCGATATCTTGAAGATTACCCTGATTCCTGAGTCCCGAATTTCCGAGGAAGAGAAATCGTTGATACTCGGAGGGAATGTGGCGAGGCTCCTGGAAGTCGAGCTGTAGACAAAAACCGACGGAGGGAACGGAGAATCCCCCCTTGCTCTTTCAGAGTTTTTCGCAGGATGCGTTGCCACTGAAGAATGCCCTTTCGGTCTCTGAACGAAGTTTTTGACCCGTTCTGAGGCTTGGTCGTTCGATCTTCCGAACTCGGCCTTGCGGCCTCAGAAAGCGGAAGCTCGCCCCTCCGGGGACACTCTCCTTCGGCAAGCTCAGGACAAGCTCCTCGCCAAGACGGGTGGCCCCAAAAACTCCCGAATGTTCGCGACAAGGGCATTCTTCAAAGGCAACGAGTCAGGCGATCCGGCCAAGACCTTGAAATTTCCTAACGGCAACCTCCGCGACAAGGAGAAACAGGGATGCCAGGGCCAGGTATGGCCAGAGGGGGCCGCCGTGTTCTCTCGTGGCGGAGCTTGCGGTAAAGAGGTTCTTTGGGTTGTCCTCAGGATTCAGCACCCTTCCTTTGGTGACTGAGGCCAACCCCTCGAAAAGGGCATGATTCACCCCTCTGTTATTGAATTCGTCCGTATAGGGGATTCCATATCCAAACGTCTGAGACCGGGAGAATCCCTCCCTCTGAGTGCCAAAGAGGCTTAAGTAATACTCACCGATCTCCGCGGCCGGAAAGGACGCCCGATATCTTCCTGGAGCAACTTGATCCAATGCGATGGTTCGATCCCTTTGGGACGGGAGGAGCACCTTGATCTTCAGACGAAGATGGTTGACAAACCGGTTTTGATCGTCGGTCACATCCACGGTGAATGTCCCCTTCCCTCCCTCTCCTGTGATATCTACGGCATAGTTTCGTGGCTCTTCCTTTCTCTGTGCCCATTTGACCATTTGAGAAACGAATCGCCCGTAATGATCCCACAGGACCCATTCCTTTCCCCATCTCCCTGAAAGGTCAGAGGTAAACGCCACACTTCTCCCCAGACCATATGACCAGGCAGCCAAGAGGGGTCCCTCTTGGGTCTCGAGCAGGATGCGGGCACCCGGTTTGGGGTAGGTGAGGACAAGACCGTGCACTGGCGGCAAATCATCTAGGGGGATGCCCAGGGTCATTTCGCCTTTCATCGCTCCATAGGGTTGCATCGCCTTTTCGACGATGGCTTTCCGGGTCACGATTTGGGTTTCGCCGACGAAGATTCGAGGGATGGTGTTGGCATCGTTTGTGTAGTAACTTCTGCCCCCACCCCATTTTGCTATGGCCTTCATGAGGGTTAGGTCAGAATCGCTTCCCACGGCCACCGTGGAGAGGGTAATACCGGCTTCTCTCATTGAGTGGACCAAGGAAGGAAAATCCGCCTCATTGGTCAACCCGTCAGAGAGGACAATGACGTGTTTTTTCGCGGCAGAAATCCCCTTGAGGATCCTGAAGGCCTCCTCAAGTCCGGGATAGAGATCTGTTCCTCCTTCTTCTTTTAGGGTTGAGAGGCTACGCGCTATCTTTCGCCGTTCTCTGGCCTCGGTAATCGGGACTGTCCAATAATATCTCGAATCAAAGGCCAAGATCCCCACCTTGTCGAGGGGGTTGAGCATTTCCACCGTGGAAAAGGCCGCAATTTTGGCCCCCTCGAGTTTGCTTTTTCTGTTGATGCTTCCCGACATGCTGGAAGATTTGTCAATGACCATGATGAGACACAGGCCCGGGAATTCAAGGGTTGTTGGCACATCCATGAACACGGGCAAGGCCTTTTCAACGGGCGTCTTCATATAGTGACCGGCGCCGAAGCTCTGATCCCCGCCGATCATGACCAGGCCTCCGCCCGTGTCCTTGACATACCGCTCAAGGTTTTCCATGGCCCCAAAAGGAAGAGCCTGGCCGGAGACGTTGTCGAGAATGATGGCGCTGTAATCAACGAGGCCATGAAGGGAGTGGGGCAGGTCTTCAAGGGTCTTGTGCACCGTATTGAGTCCCTGGCGACGTAACGCCTGGGCCAGATGGGCTCCATCGCTCCTTTCACCGGCGAGATACAGAACCTCTGATTTCTGGGTTCCCTGGGTGAAGGAGAGTCCTTCGTTGTTTTGAAAGACACCATCCTCAGACGCGTTGACGACGGCTTTGTACAGATAGAGGCCCGGGTCCTTGAGGGTATCGATGAAACGAAAAACATTCTTTCCGGACTGGAGTGTCACACGCTGGTGGGTCATCAGCCCCCCACTTCTCAACAGGATAAGCTCCCCTTGGCTCTCTTCGGAACTCGTGACAAGGAGCCGGATCTCAAAGGGTGTCTCCAGGGGCACGGTGGGTGGAGTTTCCAGCTTCTCGACAAAAACCTCTCCCTTGCTGAACCAGGACGCCAGGGGCACAGGGTAGATCTCAATCCCAAGGGAATTGGCCAGGTAGGCCATTTCAAGGGAGTCCGCCACGTTTTCATTTCCATCTGACAGAAGGACGATTCTATTCTTGCCCTTTTGAGGCAGTTTTCCTATGGCCAACTGGAGCGCCTCGTAGATATTTGTATCGTTGGGATCGACCTGAGACTTGAGGACAGGAGAGTCAAAATCCGTTTTTAAGGCGATCTCGAGGGAGGGCTGTTTTCCAAAGACGATCAGCCCGGCTCGGTCTTCTTCCTTCATCCCTGTGGTGGCCTTTCGCATAAACTCGAGGGCCACCTTTTTCCCTTCACTCCGAACACTTTCGGAGACATCCAGGCAGAAGAAGAGGTTGACACGATCCGAACGCTCGATGACTCTCGGATCGGAAAGGGCCAAACCCAACATCAAGATGAGCAATGATCGGAGGGTTCCGATGAGTGTTCGCCTCAGGCGCGACTGGTCCCTCAGAGGCGACCGACTTATCATGATCCAGATCACGGGGATGAACAGCCAGAACAGGAGAAATATGGGCTTCATCGACGTCAGGGGCATTTCGGTCGCCTCACCTGCCTTTCAGCCAAAAACACCATTCTAGGATCAGGGTGGCGGAGCCTAAGAAGAGAAAGACAATCCAGAGGGGCAACTCGGCCGTGACCGGGCCTGAACCGATGTCGCCGTTGGTTTCCTGGACCGGCAATTCAACCGGGGGAACACGGATATCCGATTCTGATTCATCGAGGAGATTGACCGCGAAATCCCGCCACTTTTCCCCTTCAACCACCGTGTAGATTCCCGCCTCGCCGGTATGGATATAGTCGAAGGGGTTGGATTCGGGTTGGTGCTTTTCCCATTTTCCCGACGGGGTCCGGATGGAGAGAGCTTTCGTTCCCGGTTCGAGATAGATAGGAAATGACTCTCCTGCCCGGGTTTGGGCTGATGAAAACCCGAGCTTGTTGGGGTGGAGCCAATGGAAGATATTGCTCATCATCACGGGAAAGGCCACCCTGAGGGGGAGGTCGGATCGGGTCAGATCAAAGCCGAGAAAAACGGCACGAAGACCCCTTTCTTGATATGCGTACATCAATCCGGTTTGACGGGATTCAACGAGGGGGCTCAAGGTCTCATCTGCCCGCACCTGATGGGCGCTTTCTATATTGAGCCCCCTTAAATCCAAATTGGCCAAAAGGGGATGCTTCCGATCCCAATCCAGGATTCTCGGTTCATCGATTCGACCGATTTTTGAGATCGGTATCGAGGGGGAAAAGGATTCAATCAAGAGGAAATTCCCTCTTTCTGTGGAGGGAGGAGAGATGCGATCCAAAATGACGATGTCATGCCGCGTCGTCTGATCCTCCCATGAAGAGGGGACGATTTCTTTGACCGAATTGACCCTGAAATTGGGGTAGGCCCCTAAGAGTTTTTCGAGGAAATAGTTGCCTTTGGTCACCAACAGAATCCATACGTCTTCGGATCCTTTTAGCGCAGCATAGGCCTGATTATCCACCGAGAAATCATCATGGAGCTCAAGCGTTGCTTGAGCGGTTCCAGTGACATAACCTGAGTAGGGAAAGATGAGCAGCTTTCTTTCCAGGGCTCTGAGCCCGATGGTCTTTTCGACGACCGTCTCTTCGTCAAGGGTCAGGCGGATTGGGCAAAGAACCGGATTCGGGTTGAAGTTCTTTACCTCCAACATGATCTCGTAGCGATCCTTGAAATCCAACTCCTGCCTGAATTCAAACCTTGTAATCCCGATGTTCCACTTTCCACCTGAGACCCGGATGGGTCGCACTTTTTTGTGAACCTGGCGGAGTTTTTCGAAATCAACCCCGGCGCCGTCAGTGACGAGGAAAGTCCAATCATCCCGTTCCGGGTTCATAAAAGAAAGGGCCAGGTAGAGGGCTTCCTCTATCCGCCCTGGCGCGTCTGAAGGTTGGATGCTCTCGACGATTCGTCTCAATTGTCCTTTATCATCGGAAAACGGGGACCTGAGTATTGGCCTGCTCCCCCCTTCGATGACGAGTAGTCTGCTGTCTTTTGGAAGTTCATCGATGAGTCTGGACGCTTCCTTCCGGGCCTGGTCGAAGCGAATGCCCGAGGCCGTTCGAGTCTTCATGCTGGCACTTGAGTCCAGAACCAGGATGGCATCCCCTTTCATTTGGGACGTGTAGACCCAAACCGGCTTGGCCAGGGCCAGGGCAGCCAGCATTACGGCCAAGATCTGGAGCAAAAGGGACGGATCCTTCACAATTCGATGAATGCGGCCCCCCCCTCTTTTTTCTTTCAAGGCCTCCCGCCAAAGGAAGAGGTTGGTGATCTGAACGGGCCTGGGCTTGGGTTTCAGGCTGTGGATAAGGATCAGTATGGGAATGAGTCCTAAAACCGAGAGTGCGATTGGGTTGGTGAGTTGCATTTGACGTCTCGGCGATCAAATTCTATCTAAACATAGCAACAAGCATATCAGCGGATGATCCAAAGGAGCCGGTTTTTTTGTAGGGGCGGGCTTTATGCCCGCCCGAAAAGCGCTATCAAAAGCGCCGCCGCGGGCGGGCATAAAGCCCGCCCCTACGTGTAAAGGTCCCTCTTTTCCCAAGAATCATGTGCAAATAATGACGTCGTCTCGTATACTTTCACTGAAAAATGCCCTTTCGCCCTATGAACGAGAGTCTTGACACGTTCTAAGGCTCGGTCGTTCGATCTTCCGAACTCGGCCTTGCGGCCTCAAACAGCGGAATCTCGCCCCTTCGGGGACACCCTCCTTCGGCAAGCTCAGGACAAGCTCTTCGCCAAGACGGGTAGGCCCAAAAACTTCGTAATGTTCGCTTCAGGGCGATTTTTCAGTGACAACTATTTAGTGAAAAAGCGTCCCTTTCGTCAAATAATCGAGTAAGAAATCCTCAAAGGGAACGCTCGTATCCGATAGATAGTAATCGACCCCCTTCGTACGGCAGAGATCCTTGATGTTTTCGAGAAAACCGTGAACCTTTCCGTGATACCGCTGCAGTAAGTCCCCGTCTAGCGTGATCTTTTTCGTCTCTCCCGTTTCGATTTCTCTCAGGGCAAGGTACCCCTTTAGGGAGGGAAAGAGCTCCTCACGATCGAGTATCTGGATAAGGGTCGTGTCGAGCTTTCTGGTACTCATCGCCTCCAAACCCTGTTCAACCCCTTTTGGGTCTAGGAGGTCGCTGAGAATGATGGCGATGCCTGCCCGTTTGCAAGCAGAGGCGTATTCAGAGAGACATGCGTTGAGATCTGT
>CAYGBW010000071.1:0-6938 GCA_964348185.1 uncultured Thermodesulfobacteriota bacterium
TCAGCTCTTCCGGGGACGATACAAATCGAATCGGGTGGATGGGGACAGCGACCCGTGAACATCTCCATCATGCCTGGCGTCTTGTCCTTTCCAATATGACCCCTGCTTTTCTGCTATTATCCCTTGTCTGCGATCACGATCATCCGGTTGGTCATGAGCCCATAGTCCCCTTTTTTTCCATGTGAAGCAAAGTCTTTTTGGATGGCCACGGACGTGAAACCCGCTGATTTCAGCATGGCGGTGATTTTCTCTGGACCATAGAGATAGGTGGAGTAAGTTGCGTCCCGGATCAGGCCTTTCAATTTCGAGATGACCATCTCGCGACTGTACAGGATATCCCTGTCCAGTTGCCGTTGACGGCAGACGAGGATCTCCTCATTTGCCTCATGCCACGATTGGGAGGCAAAATGCTTCAAAACATACTCCCTGTTGGGAAGGTCAAGAAGGAGTGATCCCTCTGGCATGAGCAATCGAAAAGCTTCACGAAGGATCTTCTCATTCTCCCTGTCAACAACGAAATAACCAAACGAGCCCGCCATAATGATAATGACCTTAAACCGCTGACTGGGAAGACCTGTATCCCGGGCATCCCTCTGTACGAACAGGGTCTTCAACCCTTCTTTTCGGGCCGCTTCCCTTCCCAAATCGATGAGGACCTTAGAGTAGTCCAAAACGGTTACATCCAGAAAGCCCCGGCGAGAGAGTTCAAGGGAGTGGCGCCCGTGCCCCCCACAGAGATCCAGAATAGGCCAAGGGGTTTCTAGCTCAAGAACCTGCCCGAGGAAATCCACTTCCCGACAGGTTAGTCCGTCATCACATACGGTGCGGGCATCGGTGATCAAATAGGTTTCATCAAAAAGCACCTTCCACCAGTCGGGATCGATCCGTTTCATGATGAGCCCTCATCCATCGTATCGGCACCGAAGCTGAAAAGGCCGTCCGAGACCATGAGCGCCGGACTCCCTCGCCAGGGTTGATCCAGGGCCAGTTTCTTTTCCTCTCCCCCCACCTGCACGACATCGTCGAGCTGTCCCCTACGCCAGAGTTCCTCCAGTTTAATCGCATCCTGCCAGAGATTCTGAGCATACTGCCTGAGCTCTCTGATGTGACCCATTGTGATGATCCTGGGCCTGAGCGCAGTCACGATGGGGCCCAGAAGATAGGTGAAGCCCATTTCAATTGCCCTTTGATTCACTTCTTCCTGGATTTCCACAAAAGTCTGATAGCCCATCTTATACAACGCCTGGTTAATGTGGTCTACCGCCGCACGGGGAGACACATCGCTCCTTAGAACGGCAATAGGCTGGATCCCTCCGCCTGAACCCACGTTGGTCGGAATGCCGCCGAAGCGAGCCAGAAACCCCTGAAGCCCTTCGTCCGTAATAAAACAGCGGAAATCGGTCTGCCATTCTCTCAACGACAGACAACCCTCTTCTGCGAGGGGCCAGGTGCTCTGCTCAGACCAGAGTCCCAGAGGAATGAGTTGCTGGACAATGTAATCGCCGGCATCCAGGGCCCTTTGAATGGGCTTCTTGGGGTTCTTTGTCTGGTATCCTACATATATTCCATGGCCTGAATACCCATGGGCAGGTTTTAGCACGAGATCGTCCCAATGCCTTCCAGCCCAGACAACCAGATCCTCAATGAATTCTCCCTTTGGACCGGTGGTGCTCCGGGAATAGAATTGCCGGGTCCAGGGCGTATGCCTTACGGTATCCTCACTCAATTGGTCCTCGTACCTTCCCGTGATGACTTCAAACACTCCTTTGGCACCCAGAGGTTCCATTCCCCGGGGATTCACCAGAATTCCCTGACGGATGGCCGCCTCGATAGGTCGAATATCCTCATTCTGGGCGATCTGAAACAGGCGGTTCAGGTTGAAATCCATGAAAATGACGGTCGCTTCTTCTCCCTGGCAGCATACCTTTCCATTCCTCAATGAGAGGAGGCTTGGCTCGGCCAGGGAGGCCTTGACGCCCTTGAGCGTCTTCAGGTAATCGACAAAATTCTTGTTTTCAAGGACAACATCGAGAGTCTCTGCCTCGGCCAGAAGCACGGCGTGGACCGGATTTCTCCCGTGGACCTTCTCATGGGCTCGCAATAGCATCCGGGCAAATCCGGGTACAGCATTGATCTGGGGATGGTCAAAATCCATGTCAACGTTCAGCTCGATGTTTTCCAGAACCCGTTGCCACGCCATTTTCCCAAGGATCTGGGCGATGCGTTGATAGTCCCAACCCCCGGGGCTGCCCATGTTCCATTCACCGTGATAGCCTTTAACTGTTATCATTCACATGCTTCCTTCATAGGATGGCGAGAGGCTTCCCTCTGCTGGGATGGTCGAGAAGGGCTCGGAGCAACATGTCCAAAAACCGTGGAACTGGGTTGAGGAAGGGGTGGTCAAAGCTCAATTCGATCTCCGTTCCCGAGAGTCTCTTCACCCTGTTCCCCCAAGCCCTTCCTCGTTCCTGATCCATTCTCCGATGCTCCCAACCCCCGGGACAGCCCACATTCCACTCTGCATGATATCCCTGAAAGCGTTTCATAGGATGGACTCAGATAGGACGATGTCAAACACGGTTGCAAATTAAAACCACCTTCAACCAACTTCCTACGCCACTCCACTGACCTCCAATCTCTTCCTGATAAGCTGAAACGGGAGCTGACCTCCACCCAGGAGCGTATCGTGGAAAGCTTTGAGACCCAACCGCGGAGAGAATTGTTCGCGCAGCCGGGTGATCTCGTACATTCCCATAAAATAACACGATTGATAGCCGGGTGTGAGGGCAAATCGTTGGATCTGACGTTGCACCCGCTTCTCGGAGAACCCAAAAACGTTCATCTTTTCGGCCCCCTGGGCGAGCTTGATTCTCCCTGTGTGAAACTCGACATCGACGACCGCCCGCATACTTCGCCAGAGTAAGCGTTTAAGATGGATAATCTGCTGACGGGGGTCCTTGATATAGCCAAACTCATTCAGGAGTTGTTCCCCATAGCAGGCCCATCCCTCGTAAACAAGGGGGGATTCGATCTGGCGACGAATAGGGTTGGAGTGATGAATTCGAATATGGTCCAGAATGTGGTGGCCAGGATAGGTTTCGTGAGCCGACAGATAGGGGCACTGTTTCGATATGAGGTGCAAGTCCTCTGCTCCTGGAGTGATGTAGAATACCCCATGGCCTTTCGTATTTCCCGTCAAAGGGGCTCTGTACGAGGCTGTAGCTCTCAGGGATTGCATATAAGCGGGGGTCTGGACAACGGTGACCTTTTCACCAGGGGGAAAGGTGATCACATCGTGGGAGTAAAGGAAACGGCGGAGTTTTTCGACCTCCCTCTGATATAACCGCAGCAATTCACCGGAGGTGGACACTGGAGGAAGGGAGCCATATCCGTTCATGTCTCCAGTTCCGTAGCCTTGGATCTTCTTTTCAAATTCTACGATCTTCTCTTGCATCTTCTGGTAGTCCCATTGAGCGATCTCCAGGATTTCCCGAGGGGATCTGGAATAACCCAAGCTGATTGAAAAAATCGCCTTGAGCCCCGCCTCTCCAATGGCAGATGTCTTTCTGGCCGGGATCTGAGGCAACTCCATTTTGAACCGTTTCCATGCCTCCAGGACCGCATTGGTTTTCGCAAGAAGCCCTCTGTTGTCTTCAGCTCGGTTCTCCAGAAAGATCCGAATATCGTGTTCGAAGAAGTGAATGGCATCCTCTACCATATGCTGAGCGACTTGCACGGAAATCTCAGAAGGGCAAGAGAGGTTTTCTCTGGCCAGCCCAAGAAAGGACGGAATCTGGTCAAAAACCGTGGCGAGGTTTGATCCCACTTGCTCGGGTGTCCAATCGCCTCGGGAGAGGATCTGATCTGTTGCAAAGAGTGGAATTTTGACATACAAAGTCGGGTCATGTCGCCAGACCTGTGCATGATCGAACTCCCTGACAAAACTCTCCATGCTCTGCTTGAGAAGGAGGCGGTCGATTTCTTCCTCCAAATCTTCCCCATCCCCTGGCCGAAGCTGATCGAGGAGCTTGTGGACATATCGAATATGGTCCTGGACTTTTTCCGCCCGGAGGTCATCCAGGCGGTCTAGATAGTGAATGGCAACTTCGGATCGAGGAAGGAAATAGAATTCATCACTGGCGCACTGTTGGGGAAGATGCCTCCCGAGATAGTCAAAATAGTCCTTGGCGATGAGATCGAGGGAACGGTTTTTCCTCGGAGTCTGCATGGCTGACTGTTCCGTGCCCTGGCTTTTGGAGTATCCGCAAATCCCTGTAAGGGTGCTAAGAGGGAGTTCTTTTTGGATAGGCCGATTATAGGGTAAAGGGACCTGTGTGTCAATCAAGGAGGCTCCGGAAAAGGGGTCTACGTTTGACTCTTGGTTTCCGTTCTGTCAATCTCCTCTCACGTCTAGACCACTGAGATCCGTAAGGAGGATCTGCTCAGATATCAAAAGACAAACAATTCAGCAAACGGGTTGAAAGGGGGAGCCACTGGCGATCAAGAGTCAAACGGAGATTTGACCGACTTTTCAGACAGCGAGAGCCGCGAGGATCTGTCACAGCCCCTTCTCCACCAGCTTCCGATGTCCCAGTTCCACCAGCATTCGCACGGTGGCTAACAGGGTTTCTCCAGTCTCGATAGAAGGGGGAGACGGCATCTTTTCTCCCGTGGGAGGTTCGGTCAACTCTCGGACACGAGCCAGACGCAGGGTCAGGTCGTCTGGCAGGTGATCGTTGACCACCAGTTCGGACTGGATGAGACGAGGCGGGGGAAGGTCGGGCGCCGGATCATAATCCGCGTATAAAGCCAGCAGGGAGGAGAGCCCCCAACCGAGGGCTTCGCGAATAGGACGCAGCATCTCCTCCGGAAATCCCCCGTTGAGGACCACCTCGGCCAAGGCCAGCCGTTTGTCGGCCCATGCGAGTCCCTCTCGGGCCTTTTTGCACCGCTCTTTGAGAAGTTCAGCTACACCCGGGCCCCCTAGTGATGGCAAGGCCGAAGCCCGATAGGCCTCCTCCCCAGAGGTTGAAGAGACAGCCGGCAGCAAGGCTGAAAGAGCACGGTAGCCTTCCTGTTCCATCAAATGAAGCGGGGGAACTTCCGGAGAGAAGTGCTCGGTCACCGCCGATTCGATCGCTGGGCGAAGTTCCCCCGGCGCTCTGTCCACCACCACCAGAATGCCTTCGTCTCTGGGTGCCTTGCGGACCAAGAGAATCCGACCGGGCAGGCGGGCCAGAAGCAGATCGGCCAGGCCTTTGAGAGTCGGCCGAGGCGATACCTCCACAACTTCGGGAGCGGTCGGCTCCAATTCCAGCTCCACCTCCACAGGCTTTTTCAGAAGATCGTCAATCTGTCTCAGCAATGACTGACCGGTGTCCTCGAATCTGATTGCGTCCGGGCCTTCCTCATCGCCAAAAACCCCTGCAAAGACGTTGCGCTTGGCAGCCAGCGTGTCGAGCATCCGTTCCTCTATCGTGTCTTTGGCCACCAGGTTGATCACTTGCACCGACTGCTTCTGTCCATATCGGTGCGCGCGGCCAACACGCTGCTCAAGCACGGCCGGGTTCCAGGGTAAGTCAAGATTGATGACCAGGCTGGCCGCTTGCAAATTGAGCCCCAACCCCCCGGCGTCAGTGGAGAGGAAGACACGACAGTCAGGATCGTCGAAAAATCGCTCGATCAATGCGCCCCGCTTCGCCGAAGGCACGGCGCCCGTAAGTTTAACGTAGCCCAGGTGCAGTCGCCGGATCACGGGTTCGGTCAAGGTTAACATCTCCGCCCATTGACTAAAGATGACGGCCTTGTGTCCATTGCTGGCGATCTCGTCGGTGAGAATCTGGCTCAACTCTCGCAGCTTGGGAGCGGTTTTCTCACGCTCTCGAGGGGGAATCTCCTTATCGTGCAGCGCGAGTGCGTCGCATATGATGCGCATCTTGATCAGGCACATCAACAGGATGTCTCGCTCTTTTGGTGTAAGCGGCCGGCGTCTAGCCTGAGCCAGCAACCGTCCCACGGTTTCTTTGAATTCGTTGTAGGCTTTCCATTGCGAGGTGGTCATCTCGACAAAGAAATTGTTGTCCACACGTTCGGGCAAGTCTTTCAGCACGTCCTTGCGGATGCGACGCACAGTATAGGGCGCCACCGTGGAACGCAGCTCGTCGAGATTCTTGTAGCCCAGAACTTTGTACGTGCCGCTCGGACGCTTCTCCAGTTGGAAGAAACGATCGTTGAAGTGCCACAGGGGACCAAGGATCCGAGGATCGAGGAATTGGAAAATACTGTAGAGTTCATCAATACGGTTTTCGAGGGGGGTACCGGTAAGGACGAAGGCGTAACGACTGCGGAGCTGTTTCACGACTGTGGCGGTCTTTGTGCGCCAGTTCTTGATACGCTGAGCCTCGTCGAGGATGATGAGGTCGGGGTGGAGGCGCTCGAGATCCTCCAGGTCCCGCCGGACAATTTCGTAGTTGATGATTTTGAAAAACGCTGGCTCACGGTAAAGTTGGCGTCGCGCCGTGATATTTCCCTCAACCACCCGAACCGGGAGGGAGGTGAAGCGTTGGATCTCTCGAGTCCACTGATGTTTGAGCGAGGCCGGGCAAATGACCAGCACGGATCGGATGTCCCGCAGTTCCTTGAGCAGAGCTGAGGCGGCGATCGCCTGAACCGTCTTGCCAAGACCCATGTCGTCGGCCAACATCGACCGGCGACCAAAGGCCAAGTGTAAGGCGCCCTTTTTTTGGAACGGATATAGCTGAGTGGAGAGCAACAAGTCGAAGGAGCGGTTTCCGCATTCAACCTGCTGGAGGAACCACGCTTTTTGTTGCTGGATTGCCTCATGATCTTGCAGTAATTCGAGGTGCTCGCGAACGCCTTCATCTACGCGCACCAGAAATCGGTCCGCCGTGGGCAGGTCTTCGAGAGCCAGGAACAGG
>CAYGBW010000072.1:0-24400 GCA_964348185.1 uncultured Thermodesulfobacteriota bacterium
AGTACAAGATGAAATATGCCGTCCCGCAAATGTTACGATCCGTTTATTTCCGTCGGAAATAAACAGCCTAATGGCTGGGAGGAACTCCTTACTTCCCAGATATGAGGAAGTCCTGGCCATATGCAGTCCGCCTGGCAACTCCCTTTGAAGTTTCGATAACTGCAATATATTGAATTCGTCGCCTTCCGAATATGCTCAGATATTCACTCAGGATCTTGAATTCCGATGGCTTGGTTTTGACGACTTTAAAATGAAATCGATGGCTCTCGCCAATGCGCAGATTTGCCTGTTTCCGCAAGAAATAACAGGAAACGATCGCATCGTGATTCAAATGCTGAAACGGTATCTGCGTGATGACGCTTCGAGGCTTTAATCGATTCTGATGCCAACTGATCGATGAAATCCTTGACCTTCTTTTTCAACACCGAGGACGCCGGCAACGAAAACGATGTGGATTTAACTACCTCCAGTTGGGCCTCAGCCTCCTGAGCGATGCTTTGGAAATCTTCCTTCTCAACAGCTCGGTTGACCATCACGGTCCCCTATCGTCGCGTTGGGATTAAGAAGGCTTCATTCCAATGCGTCATGGAAGGCTCCGTTTTATGTATTGCTCTTTTGTTAACAAGATCGTTTGTTCAATCTGAGTTTCTACATCTGTTAGCCTTCAAACCTATCAATTCTTCCACTTCGTTCAATAACTTATCCATATCAAAAGGTTTCTTGAGAAACACTGCGTTCTTCGGTTCGTATATTACTTCACCTGAGTAAATGAGGAACTTCGAGTGACGGGTGGTTGGCTGTCTTACCAACATTCTGTGAACCTCTTCTCCACTAATCTTGGGAATGAGAACATCCAGTATTATGAGATCAGGTTCTATTCTCTTGGCACGGTCTATTCCAGTTAAACCGTCTCTCGCATCATATATCTTTAGCTCACTTTCAGAGAAACAAGCCCTTAATTGTTCTCTCAAAAAATCCAATACAAGGCCTTGGTCTTCAATGATCAATAGCTTCTTTGCAGCGGTATTCGTATCAAGCTCTTCTTCAAGGTTTTCTTGGTCTTTGATTTCCTTAACCTTCTTTCCAATTTCTCTTAGAGACCTACCTTCTTGTTTATACGAATTGATCAAATCTCTTGTTCTAATTATGTCGTTCTCATTATATAGATCTTTTCTCCCAACTCTTTCACATGGTTCAATTAGTCCAAGCGCTTTATATTTCCTTATGGCCTCGATGGATAGATTGAAGATCTTAGTCACATCGTGAATGTCGATCAACTCAACACTGCCCATCTCTTTCATGGGGTTAACCTCCTTCTTCAAAAACGCGGCCTTTACTATGTTGTATGCGATGTTGCATGTCCTACAAATACATAATAAATCGCAAAAAAAAGCATGCAAAACATCGAAGAGCTTGTAACAACGCTAAGTCTTCGAAGGAAGCTTCATCGTCAGACACTCCTCCGCTCGAAATACATTCCCGCGCAGAGGAGAAGAATGGAGAGGGCGAGGGGGATCTGGAAGATCTCTCTTCCCCCCGAGAGGGCTTCTTCGCCGACCACACCGGGGTCCTTAAAGATATTCTGGACTTCTTTGACCGAGCTCACTCGGAAATATTTTCCTTCTGTGTCTCTGGAGATTTCTTTCAGCATGTCTTCGTTCAACGGTGTGACAACCTCTTCTCCCTTTATCTTAAGCCACTCCTTGAATTTGCCTTTTTCGTATACGGGGATTCTGGAGCCTTTCAAATCTCCAAGACCCAGGGATACGACGCTGATGTCTTTTCCCCTGACTTCGGTAAGGATTCCGTCGAGGTCTTCTGGACGGACATGGCCGCCGTCAGAAAGGAGAACAATGAGCTTTTTCTTGTCATTCTCTTCAAAGAGTTTGACCGCTTCTGATAGGGCCTTGTCGATGTTGGATCCCTGGGAAGGGGCTGAGTCCACCTTTACCCAATTCTTGAGGACAAAGCTCAAGGCTTGAAAATCATCGGTGAGTTCGGCCTGGGGGAAACTCTCCCCGGCAAAGGTGACAACGCCCAGCCTGTTTCCAGATAGCTCTGGCAGAGATTTCAGGAGAATATCCTTTGCCATGTCAACTCGAGAAACCTCCGGGCCACAGTCCTCGGCGCCCATGCTCTTGGAAACGTCCATGACAGCCACGACATCGAGGGACCCCTTCATGATCTGTCTCGAATTTCCAGAAATAAGAGGCCGGGCCGTGACCACGACCAGCAGGCCAAAACAGATGACCATCGGAAGGGTCTGGTAGGCGATTCTGCGGTTGAAAGAGAATCGGGAAAACTGGGTGAGCAGATCTATTTTCCCAAACTCTTTCAGGATGGCCTCTCTGCGGTATAGGCCCCACACGATCGCCCCCACAATGAAGGGGAGAGCCACCATGGCCCAGAATGCTTTCCCATTCAGAAACACAACAGACATGATTCTCCTAAATATCGGGCTCACCCTTGCCGGACTGGCCCCTCTGGGGCTTATCCCCTTTCTCGTCCCCCGGCTCTTGGTCCAGAGAGGCCTGGTTTTTTTCTCCAGGAAACGCCATGGGGTAGAAAACGTAGAGCCTTTCAAGGTTGTACTTACTGTCCCAATCGGTGGGATCGAGGCGAAGGGATTCCCGGTACATTTCGGCTGCCTTTTTGGGCAGTTCCAATTCGACGAAGACATTACCGAGATTATAGTAGGCACGCTTCTTCCGTAGAGGATTATGGCTCGTTCGGATGACATCGTAGAAGAATTCACTTGCCTGCTTCAGGTTTTTTGCATGGTAGGCCCTTACCCCCATGTTGTAGGCGATGAGATCCTCTGATGCAAAGAGGGTTTCCCTTGCCTTATCCAGGTGCTGTTCGTCCAATCGATTCATCTCTATGGCTTTTACCGCGTCTAGAATCCGATCCGAATACCAGTATTTCTGATAGATCCCATAGGACAGGCATAGGCCGCCGATGATGAAAAAGAAAACTCGCATTGAACGGATAAACGCGAGGACCCTCATGACAGACCTCCTAGCATAGTTCCACAAAGAGGGTATTGCGGAGTAGCGTCATAACGAGCATAAGACACAAGCCCAGAAGAACAACGACGGGATAGAGTTCCCGACTCTCCCCGAGAACATCGATTTCAACCGTGCTGGCTTCCAACCGGTCTATCTCATCAAAGGCCGCGGTCAACGCTCCTGCCGACCCCACAGCGAGGAACCGTCCGTCGGCCCGGTCAACGATTTCCAAGAGGTCGCTGCCCTCCCTCTTCAGATTAATCCCAAGCACATAGAGATGGACACTCATCATCTTCAGTTCTTGGGTGATCATCTCTATCATTACGTCGGGGATGGCCGCCTCGCCGTCGGACAGGAACACCAGAATGCGACTCGACGACTGCCCCATCTCTCTGAAGTGGCCCATGGCCTTCAAAAAGGGTTGGACAAGATTGGTCCCCCCATAGAAGGTCGATCCAAGGCGACCCACCTTTTTTACGATCAGATCCAGATCCCTCGTCAGAGGCCAGCTCCCAAAGGTCTCATCCCCGAAGACCAGGAGCCCGATTCTGTCGTTTTTTCGCTTTTGAATGAACTCGAGGGCCGCTGCGGTAGCAAGATCGATCTTTCTATAGCCGTTGCTCCGGTCTACGGCGCTTCTTATGCCATTTTCCATACTATAGGAGAGATCCATGACGAGAAGGATGTCCCGAGCGAGAAATCTCTCGTGTTTAATGAGCTTTTGCCATTGAGGTCGGGCCAGCCCCAGAATCAACAGGGCCACAATGATGGCCGAGAAAAAGTGAGGGAGGTTCTGCCAGAATCTCAACCCTCCACCGGTTTCCAGCAGGTGAAGACGGGGGTACCCGAGGAAAGAGCCTTTCCTCTTGAAACAGAGGGGTAGGAAAATGACCCCAATGAGCAGATAAGCAGGGTTAGCCAGCTTTATCATGGTTCCCCTCTGGAAGGCTCGTCCCGTCCACCTTTTGCAGGAGTCCAGTGAACTGTCTCACAATGGGCTCCACATCCACAGGGGCGTCTCCCTCATAGATGACCTGATTGATTCTCGTCACCAAGCCCTTTAGCTCTTCATAATATGGGCGGTCTTTCAACTCGTTCACAAGCTGCATTGAAGGCCGATTCGCACCGTCTAGACCGCAGACATCCCTCAAAAAATCCCGCAGAATCCCATTGATCTCAAAAAAGAGTCGCTTTCGATGATCCTCGTAGTTGAAACAACTCTCCCTGGCTTCCTGCAGAGCCTTCAGGGCGCGATCCCATGCCGTCACCGCTGGGGGCTCTGTGACTGCTCTCTTTCTCCTCCGGATGAACTCCCAGGGCCAGGTGATGAGAGCCAGAAGGACCAGGAGACCGCCCACAGTATTCGTGGCTTTCCATTGAACGGCGACCTCTCCGTCTTCGATTGGCCCTTTGATGTCTCTCATGGGACCGAAGTAGGTGGCCGTCCGTGAAACAAAAACCTCATAAGGCTGTGAAAAGAGGCTTCGGTAGTTGTATTTGGATCCTACGGGGTCCCAGTCCGCTTGGGTTGCGTAGGAGATGCGGAGGGGAGGGAAACTCAGCCTGTCCACCGCAATGGCAGGTTTGAATGACTGGAGTCTATAGAACACCGTGTAGATCGTCCGATCCCCCTCTCGACGCTTACGCACCTTAACCCCCCGAACCTCAAAAGGCCCATGGGTCTCCTTCTTTTGAGGGAGGTTCACGAGGTCTATGATGGTTCCCTCCCCGGCTGTCAGTATCATCGTGAGAGGAATCTCTTCACCGATATGGAAACCGAAGTTCCTCTGGCATTCAAAATCGATCGTGATGGGAAAGGTTTTCTGCCCTTCGGGTTCCCCTTGCTTGGGTCCCTCGGCTTCCTCCTGCCCGGACCGGACCGTTCGATTGCCCGGGAATAGAAATCCCAGAGTGAGAAAAGCAAGCAGGAGTGTGACCAGACGGAACTTCTTCATCTAATGGGCTCTCCTCCGGTTCAGAAAGAGTTTGCCAATTTCCTTGATGTAGTCGGTTTGTTGATGAACCCAGAGAGCATCCATGCACAGGGTCTGGAACAGAGCTCTCAGATGCTGCTCCCTGGCTTCTGCCCGTTTCTGAAGTAACGCTTTCTTTCTCGCCCCCCCCAGCCAGACCGTCCGTCTTCTGCCGGTTTCCAGATCCTTCAAACCCGTGATGCACCATCTTTCAGGGAGAATCTTTTCTCTCGGATCCCACAGGACAATGGAAACCAGGTCATGGAGGAGGGCCACGGATTTGAGCGCCCTCTCCATCTTCTCTAGGTCCTCCTGGAAATCAGAGATGAGAAAGACCAGGGACCGCTTCATCGGCAACCTCGAGAGCGCCTGGCTCAATCCTGCTCCTGAATGTCCATTGGATTTCGTTTCAAGGATCCTCTGTGGGATCAGAAGCCTGTAGTTCTTGGGATTTCTCAGGGGCCATTGAATTTCAACATGGGATCCGTATCCAATAAAACCAACCTTATCTCTGCATCGCCAGGCTGTATGCGCCAGGACAGCGGAGATTTCAGCTGCCAATCTCCGCTTCGTCACCCGAACCGTTCCAAAATCCATGGACCGGCTCAAATCCACAACAAGGAAAACAGCGAGGTTGGCCTCGTTCAGGCGGGTATTCTTCAGGATCTGGTGGCCGCCAGTCCTTACGGTCGCCGACCAGTTTATGGAGCGAGGGTTGTCACCCAACTCATACTCGGAAATCGTCTCAAACTCTGCAGACCCCCCCACCTGGCGACTGGGCCAGATTCCGAGATCATGCTCACTGGAATACCACCGGACAAAGTAGTCAACCTCTGCGATCTTTGAGAGAATCTCTCTCACGGGACGTGAACTCCATCCAAGATCTCTTGGAGAACGGTCTCCACCGTCAGCCCATCGGCTGCAGCGGAAAACTCCAAAATCATCCGATGTCTGAGAACATCCCCCGCGACGGCCTGAATGTCTTCAGGATAGACATGGTGACGGTTGTTCAAAAAAGCCTCGACGCGGGCCGCATCTCTCAGGGCCAGAGTCCCGCGGGGCGAGGCCCCCAGTCTCAGACATCCCTCGAGTGATTTCAGGCCGTACTCCCCCGGGAAACGGGTGGCCCGAACCAGATCAACGATGTACTTATGGGTGTAATATTCAACAGATACCTCTCTCTTGACGTTTTCTCTTAACTCGCAGATATCCTGGGGCTTGAGGACCTGCTGAACCGCCTTGACCTTGTCCCTCTGATCGAGATGGACATTGTTGAGGATATCGATCTCGTCATCCGTTGCCGGATACCCAACAATGAGCTTGAAGAGAAAGCGATCGAGTTGGGCTTCGGGAAGGGGATAGGTGCCGTCCTGTTCAATGGGGTTCTGCGTGGCCAAGACGATGAAGGGATCGGGTAGGTCAAGGGTATCCTTACCCATGACGGTGACCTGACGCTCCTGCATAGACTGGAGCAGAGCAGCCTGAGTTTTTGCAGAGGTCCTGTTGATTTCATCCACCAGGACCACATGGCAGTCGATCAGGGGACCCTTCTGAAGTTTGAAGCGATTTCCAACATAGAGATAGGTTCCGATAAGATCGCTTGGGAGCATATCAGGCACCATCTGGATTCTGCGGAACACCGCTCCTATGGCTGATCCCAGGGCTGAAACGAGGAGGGTTTTGGCCAATCCTGGAACTCCCTCAAGCAAGACATGGCCATCAGCGAGAAGGGCGACCACGATGCGGTAGATCAGGGGGGTCTGCCCCACGATAACCTTTTCTATCTCAGCCACGAGGTTGTGAATCTTCTCGATGCCTTCGTTGAGATCTGGTGCTGATTTTTTTTCAAGGTCAACGGCAAGTTCCATCAAAAGCGCCCCTTCGTGTCAAATGATGCCAAAATACTGTCAAATCCTCCGGCCAAAAGCAGGGTGTTAGACTCTTTTGCAATTGATATGCCAGAATTTGTCACTCCGTTCACAGATCGACGCCACTTCGCAAAGCATCTCTCGGAAGAACAATCTTGAGTGTTGCAGGAAATTTGCGTGTCAGACCCCTCAGTGAACAGATGAAGCGGAACCCTTATGATGACAAATGACCCAGCGCAACGTTCAGCCGGATGCCTCCATGTCAAAAGACCCACAGGGAATGGTTTGCCCATTGAACTGTTGAGTGCCTTAGGGGTTCAACGACCAAACTACGCTTAAGACTTCAAAGCTTCGACATTCAACCATTACGATTTCATTTGACACTTGAATTTTGACGTTTAGAAGGGTTATTTTGACGACTCGAAGCGATTTGGATTATTACCCGTTAAGAGGACGCCAAGAAGCTCAGAAATGTCAGAAGAATAATCCGTTGACATTTCAATACAAATTCAGTTATTCTGGAAGAACCTTTCGTAAAATCATCGAGGAGAAGTGTCATGAAACCGGAGCGGTTTGAAGGATGTTGGACGGCAATGGTTACGCCGATGCTCCCCAATGGCGAATTGGATTTTCAGGGCCTTGAAGAAAACGTGGCCTTTCAGGTGGGCCAGGGAGCAAATCTCGTGCCAACCGGGACCACAGGGGAGTGCCCGACCCTCTCATGGGATGAACACGACCGAGTCATCGCCGAGACTGTCCGCTGTGCGCGGGGAAAGGCTTCTGTCATGGCTGGAACCGGAAGCAACGCGACAAAAGAGTCTCTTCGGGGCACCAAGCATGCGGCGGAAGTGGGGGTCGAGGCCGTTCTACTGGTTGATTGTTACTACAATGGTCCAAGCTCCCTGGAACTCAGAAATGAATACTATGGCGTTATCGCCCAGAATTTCCCCCAGATCTTTGTCACACCCTATGTCATTCCCGGAAGGACGGGAACCCAGCTTGAGGTCGAGGACCTCGTGGTTCTCAAGCGGCGCCACAAGAACGTCAGAGCCGTCAAAGAAGCCACCGGGGACCTCGAGCGGATGACAAAAACCAGACAGCTGGTTGGCGATGATTTTGACATTCTCTCGGGGGACGACGACAAGACCTACGAAATGATGACGGACCCGGGAATTCGAGCTGGAGGAGTGGTTTCCGTGGTATCCAACGTTGTTCCCCGTGCTGTGGTCGATCTGACAGGCGCTATCCTCAGAGGAGACAGAGATAAGGCGGAAAAGCTCAGAGCTGGCCTCGATCCCCTTTTCAAGATCGTCACGGTCAAAACGATGGAGGATTACGAGGGTTTTACAGTCCCCTGCCGATTTAGGAACCCTGTCCCGATCAAAACCCTCATGAACGGCCTCGGCATGCCGTCCGGCCTCTGTCGTCAACCTCTGGGCAGGATGACGCCCCGTGGAATAGCTATTGTCCGCCAGGCGATCAGAACGGTGTATGAAAAAAACCCTGATCTTCTCGAGCCCATTGAAGGTCATTACCAGGTGAATCTTGCCGATCGGATCGCTGATGATCGGTACTGGGAGCCAGGGCCTTCCGGGGGCCAGCCGTAAGCATTCAGCCGCTGAGGTTGGAAGAATCCAGGGATTTCGAAAAAAAATTCAAGAAAAAACCGATTGAGTATTGACATTGTGTCATCCCTGTAGTAAAAAGTAAACATTCCAAGCCAATGGGGACCGCGGTGAAGGTAGCGAGCAGAGTTTTCTATTTTTATTTTTATAACTTTACCGGCAGGGTTTGCCCATTCGGCGAGGGGTGAGAGTAGGGCCAAACAAATTCGAAAGCCGTGGGCAGACCGATGATGCCCACGGCTTTTTTTTGGTTTGACAGCCGTGGGAACGTATCCCGCGGCTTTTCCATTAGAAGGAGGTGGCAGCAATGCTGGTGGTCATGGAGGAAAACGCGACTCCCAAGCAGATTGAAGAGGTCATGCAGAGAATCCGCGCTCTCCACTATGAATGTCATCGCATGGAGGGGGAAAGAGGAGTCGTTATCGGCGCCACAGGCAGCGGAAGAGGAACGCACCGTCTTCAGGTTCTGGAATGTCTTCCCGGTGTGGAACGGGTAGTCCCCATATCGTCCCCTTACAAGCTCGCCAGTCGCGAGACGAAAAGGGTAAAGAGCTTTTTGAAAGTCAACGACATCGAGATCGGGAATGGACGACTCGTGGTGATGGCAGGTCCCTGCTCGGTGGAGAGCGAAGAGGGACTGATGGAGACGGCCAAAGCGGTGAGTGAAGGGGGTGCGTCTATCCTGCGAGGGGGCGCCTTTAAACCCAGAACCTCCCCCTATAGCTTTCAGGGGCTGGGGGAAAAGGGGTTGATCCTTCTGGCCAAGGCCCGCCAGGAGTTCGGTCTTTCTGTGGTGACCGAGGTGATCAATCCCCAGGATGTGGACTTGGTGGCCCGTTATGCTGACATCCTTCAGATCGGGGCTCGGAACGCCCAGAATTTCTCCCTCCTGAAAGAAGTGGGCCGGGTTCGCAAACCGGTCCTTTTGAAGAGAGGCATGATGACCAGCATCGAAGAGTTCCTCATGTCGGCCGAGTATATTCTCTCTGAGGGCAATAGCGATGTGATTCTGTGTGAGAGGGGAATCCGGACCTTTGAAACGGCCACACGGAACACGTTGGACATCAGTGCCGTCCCTGTTCTAAAAGAAAAGACCCATCTGCCGGTCATCGTCGATCCGAGCCACGCTGCGGGGAACTGGAAGTATGTTCCTCCCCTTTCTATGGCTGCGGTGGCAGCCGGGGCAGATGGTCTCCTGATTGAGGTTCACCCGTCACCAGAAACGGCGGTTTCGGACGGCGCTCAGTCATTGAAGCCCGATAGATTCCTGAAGCTCATGGCGGATCTTTGCCAGCTGGCCAGACTGATGGGAAGGGATATGTGATCAGATGGAAAGAATCGGTCTGACCTTTCGAGAAAAAGAGAGGGTTTGTGAGATTTTCGTGGGGTTCGGCGCCCTTGGGTTCCTGGCGAAGGACCTGAAAGAGAGGCCTCTAGGAAATCGACTGGCCATTCTCACTGACACGGAGGTGGAGAGGTTTTTGGGGCATCGACTTCACGAGGACCTGACCCATATCGGCATCAGGGCCGATGTGATTGCCATCCCCCCCGGAGAGGAATCCAAAAGATGGGAAACGGTTCAGGGTGTTTTCGAGGAGATGCTTGAAAGGGGATTTGACAGAAAATCGGGCCTCATGGCTGTAGGGGGCGGCGTAGTGGGAGATATTGCCGGTTTTGTCGCCTCCCTGTATATGCGGTCGATCCCTTACGTCCAGGTTCCGACCACCCTTCTCGCCCAGGTGGACAGCAGTCTGGGAGGAAAGAATGGCATTGACCTGCCCCATGGGAAGAATCTGCTGGGAACGTTCTACCAGCCCCGCCGGGTTTATGTTGATCCGTCGATCCTCGAAAGCCTCTCCGACGGTGAATTCAGGAATGGACTGGCTGAAGTGATTAAATCGGCTGTGGTGAGGGACCGTGAGCTGTTTCATTTCTTGGAGGACTCCCACGACGCCGTCTCAGAACGTCGGCCTGAGGCCCTGGAGGAGGTCGTTAGCCGATGTTGCCGCATTAAGAGTGATGTGGTCATGGCCGACGAGAGAGATGTGGGGGTGAGGCAGATACTCAACTTCGGGCACACGGTGGGACATGCCCTCGAGGCCCTCACAGATTACTGCGTTCCCCATGGGTTGGCCGTTTCCATGGGGATGGCGGCAGAGGCCGCCCTCTCGACCAGGATGGGAGTGCTGATCCCGGGGGATAGGGAAAGGATTGTCACCGTCCTCCAGCGATACGGTCTTCCGACCCGAATCTCAACTCGCTACGACACGGGAAGACTCCTTGAATTGATGGGAACGGACAAAAAAGCTGAAGAGGGACGGATCGCGGTAGCCCTGCCGACCACGATCGGGGATGCAGTCGTCAGACGGGCCGTTCCCACCGACTCAATCTACAAGGCCTTAATGGAGGTCCAGGGGTGATTTGCATACCCATCGTAGCGTCGACGAAGCAGGAGGCCCTCCGTGACCTGGAGAGATCTGAAAGGATGGCCGATCTCATCGAGTTCCGACTCGATCTGCTGCCCCGAGAAGCCTGGTCCCCGTTGCTGGAGAGGAAAAAGAAACCCTCCATTGTGACCCTGCGACCAGAGCGGCAAGGCGGGAGCTTTAGAGGGGAGGAAACCCTGCGCGTCCGACTCCTCGAAGAGGCACTTGGCCACCATCCCGATTTCATCGACGTGGAGTGGGACACGCCGCCTCAATTGATGGGCTCCCTTTTACGAAAAAGAGGGGAGAAAACCGGGCTTATTGTTTCTTATCATAACCCTGTAGAGACCCCTCAGGACTTGAAATCTACGTGGAAAATGGTCACTTCCCGGGGGGGAGACGTTATCAAGTTTGTGACCCGAGCCAACTGTTTGACCGACAATGTGAGAATCCTCAGGCTCGTTGAAAAACAGGCGGGAAAGGTGATCGCCTTTTGCATGGGGCCTTTTGGGATACCGAGCCGCATTCTCACACTTCGGGCTGGTGGGTTCGCGACCTTTGGGACGCTCGGTGTGGGAAAGGAGTCGGCACCCGGTCAGATACCTGTGAGGGACATGAAGGAAACCTATCGGGTTCATCAAATCCACCGGGGGACCCAGGTATTCGGGTTGATTGGAAGTCCTGTCTCTCATTCCCTTTCGCCTCATATTCATAATGCAGCCTTTCAGGCTGTCGGTTACGATGGCGTCTACATCCCCTTTCACGTCCGGGAGCTCGGAAATCTGATCGATGATTTTGAGTCTGCCGGAGTTGAGGGATTCAGCGTGACAATCCCCCACAAAGAAGGGATTATTCCCCTTCTGGATCGTGTGGACACCGAGGCCAGGAGGATGGGAGCGGTGAATACGGTGTACCGGCGAAACGGGCAATGGCTCGGTACAAACACCGACGTGTCTGGGGCCTGGAAGGCTCTGGAGACAACGGGCATTGACCTTCACGGGAAGCGATGGACCCTTGTCGGGGCTGGGGGGGTGGCAAGAGCCGTGGCCTACAGTGCAGGGGCGAGGGGAAGGCCGAAATCCTTGTTGGTTCTCGGTCGGACCCGGCAGAGACTGGAGAGTTTCGTTCGGGACGCACGGCACATTTTCCCTGTCCCCGATGCAGGGGCCGTTCTCGCAGAGGTTGACCTGAAAAAAACTCTAGAAGGAACGGACATCCTCATCAACGCCACCCCAGTTGGGATGTTCCCAGAGGTGGATGCAACCCCAATCCCTTCAGAGTTTCTGCAACCCTGGCACGTCGTATTCGACACCGTTTACAACCCCATGGATACCAGGCTCCTGAAGGAAGCCCGTCTGCGGGGGTGTCGGACCGTCTCAGGGCTTCAGATGTTTCTCTACCAGGGGGCCGGCCAGTTCGAACGCTGGACCGGGGAGACGGCCCCCCTTCCCTTGATGGAGCAAAGAGCCCGGGAGAGGTTAGCGGGTTGAAGAGACGGAGAATCCAACCTTTGAGTGCCCTCGATAAAGAGGTCACCATACCCGGATCAAAAAGCCTTACCGCCCGGGCCCTGGTTGTGGGCGCCTTGGCTTCTGGGGAGACCCTTTTGAGAAACCCCCTCCGTGCTGAGGATACGGAGTATATGATCCAAGGCCTTGAAGCCTTTGGCGTGAAGATAGGCCAGGGGCCAGAGAGCCTCTACATCCAGGGTACAGGTGGAAGGCTCTCGCCGCCATGTGAACCGATCTTCCTCGGGGGAGCAGGGACGGCGGTTCGCTTCCTGACAACCGTTGCCGGTCTCTGTAGGGGCCGGGTCGTGATCGACGGAAACGCACGAATGCGACAGCGTCCCATTCAAGACCTTGTCGAAGCGCTCAGACCCCTTGGGATGAATGCTCGATCGATAAAGGGAAACGGCTGTCCTCCGGTTGTGGTCGAAGGCGGCCCCTGGGTGGGGGGCCGGACCACTCTGCGGGGGGGGAGATCCAGCCAATTTCTTTCCTCAATCCTTCTCTGCAGCCCCTACACCAAAAAGGGAGTGGAGGTCGGGGTGTCCGACGGCCTGGTCTCCCGGTCCTATGTCGATCTCACGATGGGGATCATGAGGGATTTCGGGGCCCAAACTGGTCATCAGCACTATCGAATCTTCCAGACCCCTCCGGGCCTCTACAGGGGAAGGGAATACTTCGTTGAGGGGGACATGTCCAGTGCTTCCTATTTTTTTGCCGCTGCCGCCATAACGGGGGGTCGAATCCGGGTAAAAGGCGTCAACCCCCGGACAGCGCAGGGAGATCGGGGGTTCCTGAACATTCTGGAAGCCATGGGATGCCGAGTCCGTTACGGTGACACCGATGTGGAGGTGGCTGGAGGCCCTCTCCACGGTGTCAATGTGGATATGCAAACGATGCCCGATTCCGTGCAGACCCTTGTCGTCGTGGCTGCTTTCGCAAAGGGCACGACACGCATCGCTCAGGTGGGGCACTTGCGGCACAAAGAAACGGACCGCCTCGCCGCCCTGAGACAGGAGCTGGGGAAAATAGGGATTCAGGCAGCCATAGACGGGGGGAGTCTAGCAGTCGAAGGAGGCAGTCCTCGGGGAGCTGAAATCGAGACTTACAAGGACCACCGGATGGCCATGGCCTTTGCCGTGGCAGGCTTGCGAGTGCCAGGGATAACGATCAGGGATCCAGACTGTGTCAACAAATCTTTTCCCGGTTTCTGGACGCTTCTCGAGGGGTTGAGATGAACGTGGTTCTGGTCGGTTTCATGGGCGTTGGCAAGACCTGCGTGGGTAGGGGGGTAGCCAAAAAGCTGGGATGGTCCTTCGTCGACACGGATTCTCTCATCGAAGAGGCCCGGTCCATGACCATCGCAGAAATCTTCAGAAATTGCGGAGAAGCCTCATTCAGAGCGACGGAGAAGGCAGTCGTGGAAGGTGTTGCTACCTGTCACCGTTGCGTGATTGCCACCGGAGGGGGGGTCGTCCTCGATCGAGAAAACGTCGATCGCCTTCAAAGGCACGGTCTTTTGATCCATCTGACCCTTTCCCCTGAGACCATTTTCCATCGAATCGGCCACCAATCCGAAAGGCCCCTCCTCTGGACGGAGAATCCACGACAGACCCTTGAAACCCTCTTCCAATCCAGGGAAAAACTCTACCGTGCCTGCAGCGAGATGACCATCGATCTGGACGGCCTCGATGGGAATGAAGCCGTCGAGAAAGTGATCGAAGCGGTCGTCTCTCGGGGAATGATTCGAGATTCAGGGAGCCAGCCGGTTCGGAGGGAATGAGAGATGTCAAACAGTTTTGGTGAACGATTTAGAATCTTGACGTTTGGTGAGAGCCATGGAAAGGCCATGGGGGTGGTCATTGAGGGGGTCGCCCCCGGATTGGATTTCGATCGCGAGGCCATCCAGAAGGAGCTCGATCGGAGAAGGCCAGGCCAGAGCAACCTGTCGAGCCCCAGGCCAGAGGAGGATCGGGTCGAGGTCCTCTCCGGGGTTTTTCAGGGGAAGACCCTTGGTACGCCCATCTGCCTGCTCATTGCCAACAGGCAGCAGGATGTCAAGGCGTATGACCCTTTGAAAGATGTGTTCCGCCCCGGTCATGCCGGGTATACCTTCTTGAAAAAATACGGCATCCGGGACTATCGCGGCGGGGGACGTTCTTCCGGAAGAGAGACGGTCGCCCGCGTGGCAGCCGGTGGGCTGGCCAAAAAAGAACTGGCAAAAGAGGGGATCGAGATCACGGCTTACACAAAGGAGATCGACGGCATCACCGCTCGGCGTATCGATTTCAATGAGATCGAAAAGAATCCCCTGCGATGTCCGGACAGAGACGCCGCCAGGGAGATGGAAGAAAGGGTGCGCTTCTCTATGTCCCAGGGGGATTCTGTCGGTGGAATCGTGGAGATTGTGGCCCGAAATGTTCCTCCTGGTCTCGGAGACCCCGTGTTCAGGAAGCTCGATGCTGAGATCGCCGGTGCCCTCATGTCGATCGGGGGGGTGAAGGCCGTAGAAATCGGTGACGGGTTTCAGGTGGCCTCCATGAGGGGATCCAACCACAACGACCAGATGGATCGGCACGGATTCAAGACCAATCACGCCGGCGGTATTCTCGGAGGAATATCCACAGGCCAGGAGATCCGGGCCAGGATTGCGGTAAAGCCGACCCCATCGATCGAAAAGGAGCAGGATACGGTTGATACCTCTGGCGCGGAAAGACGGATTTCGATTCGGGGAAGACACGATCCCTGTATCTGCCCCCGGATTGTGCCCGTCGCAGAAACCATGATGGCCCTCGTCTTGTACGATGCCCTCCTCCGTCAGCGGGAACTCGAGGAGAGGGCAGACAATCTTGAGCGGTTCCGCAGGGAAATCGACGGGGTGGATCATCGATTGATCGAACTCCTCGCCAAGAGAAAGGAAATCGCCGAGGAGATTGGCCGATACAAGAGAGAAAGGGGCCTCGAAATCCGAGATGAGAAGCGGGAGGCAGAAGTGATGGATCAGAGAATCCAATGGGCCACGGACCTGGGGGTTGATAGGGAATTGACCCAGCGACTTTTTCACCTCATCGTGAAAACCTCGAGAGAGATCCAGCAGAAATGAAAGAGACCATGGGAATTGTGGGTTTTGGCCGGTTTGGTCGCCTGGCCGCAGCCCATCTTAAGGGCTATTTTGACCTGAGGGTCTATGACACTCTGGATTGCCGAGAAGGGGCGGCCCAGTTGGGGGTCCAGATGGGCTCTCTCAAGGAGGTCGCGGGGTGCTCCATCGTGCTGCTCTGTGTTCCCATCTCCAAGCTCCAGTCCGCTTTGAAAGCACTCGCCCCCCATCTGACTGAAAAGGCCCTGGTGGTGGATACCTGCTCGGTCAAGGAATACCCGGTTTCTCTCATGAGAGCTGTTTTACCGGGCCATGTGGATATCCTGGGGACCCATCCCCTCTTCGGGCCGGATAGTGCCGCCAAAGGACTCCAGGGGAAAAAGATCGTTCTCTGTCCCGTTCGGATAGAAAACCTCCAGAGGGTCGTCCTGTTTTTGAGACGGTTGAGGCTCCATGTCTTCGTCTGCTCCCCCGAGGCTCACGACCGGGGAATGGCATCGACCCAGGCCATCGTCCAGTTTTTGGGGAGGGCTTTCCTGCAAATGGGACTGACCCGTGAGGAGATAACCACTCCTGGATATGACCAGCTCATCAGGATCCTCGAGGTGGTCCAAAACGACACATGGGAACTCTTCCGTGACCTCCAGAACTTCAACCGGTTTGCCGGAGGGATGAGGCAGGAACTCATTGAGTCGCTCGGGGCCATCGACCGGAGGATCGGAGGAATGTCCCCGTCTGTCGTTGATCCGGAGTCGGAGGAAAGAAGCCATGAAAGTCGCATTTCAGGGAGAACGAGGGGCGTACAGTGAAATGGCCTGCTGCGATTTCTTCGGATCGGAAATCGAGGCCCTCCCCCTTCCCATTCTCGAGGATGTCTTTCAAACCGTGAGTGATGGATCGGCCGAAATGGGAATGGTCCCCATTGAGAACACCTACGCCGGTACGGTAACCAAAACCTACGATCTTCTGCTGGCCCACGACCTCTTTATCGTGGGGGAGACGAATCAACGGATCGTCCACTGTCTCCTCGCCAATCCGGGGACGGCCCTCGATCAGATCAGCCGAGTCTACTCCCATCCCCAAGCCTTGGAACAGTGTGAAGGGTTCCTGACGAACCTGGGGGTAGAGCCCGTGCCAACCCGCGATACGGCGGGGGCAGCCCGGTTGGTAAAGGAGAGGGGCCGGTCCGAAGAGGCAGCCATCGCCCACGGGACATGCGCCAAAATCTATGGCCTCGACATATTGGAGGAATCGATCGAAACCCACGCCGAGAATGCCACCCGATTCGTGGTCATCTCCACGAGGCATCTGAAAGTCACCAAAAACGTGAAAACCTCCCTCGTCTTTGCCACCAAACATATTCCAGCGGCTCTTTATAAGTGCCTGGGCGGGTTTGCCACAAATGGGGTCAACCTCACCAAAATTGAATCGAGGCCCCACAAGACCGAGCAATCCGGTTATCTGTTCTATCTGGACCTGGAGGGACACCCCGAAGATGCCAACGTGAAAGAGGCGTTGAGAGAACTCGAGTTCTTTGCCGCTTTTGTCAAGATGCTCGGATCCTACCCCAAAGAGACGTTTTAGGCGTCCTTCATTGTTTCCCAAATGTCCTGAAAAGTCGTATAATAGGGCCTCCATAGGGGACTCGAAATCTACAAAACGGGGAAAATCCCATGAGAATCATCCTTTTGGGAGCTCCAGGGGCGGGAAAGGGAACGGTCGCAAGGGCCTTAATGAAATATGTCGGATCGGTTCAGATATCGACGGGAGACATGCTGAGAAACGCGATCCAGGCAGGAACAGAGCTGGGGAAGCGGGCCGAGGGCTACATGGAGCGGGGAGAACTCGTGCCAGACGTCCTGATGATGAAAATCGTGGAGCCGAGGCTCCGAGAGCCCGATTGCGACGAAGGATTCATTCTCGATGGCTTTCCCCGGACCCTCCCCCAGGCAGAAGCCCTGAAAAGGCTCCTCGAGAAGCTCGATCTCAAACTGGATCTGGTGGTGAACCTCGACCTTCCGAAAGCGGTTCTCCTGGAACGATTGACGACAAGGAGAACCTGCTCAAACCCGGACTGTCAGGAGATTTACAACATGAAGAGCAAACCACCGACAGAGGACGGAAAATGCAAGATATGCGGGTGGCCGGTCGTTCAGCGCGACGACGAAACCGAGGAAGCGGTCACCAAACGTCTCGAAACCTATAAACAGAAGACCTCTCCCCTGATCGATTTTTATGATCGGGAGGGCCTCCTGAAGACGATCACTTCCACGAGTCGGGAAGAGATCGTTTCCCTGATCCGAGAGGAAATTGGACTGAACTAATGGGGTAGAGTTCGTTTTCTGATGGGATTCATGAGACCAAACGGTTTATCTCGTCGATCGCCTTTTTCCCCGGGGGATCAACCCTGTGGTCTCTCAGAATCCTTCTGAGCTTTTCTCTGACCTTCTCACCGAGCTGGGGAGGTTCGCCCTCCATCGATCGATCGAGGAGCTCGGGATACCAGAACTCCCTGAAATGGGTATAGGTATGATCCTCCTCGATAAAGCTTCTTCGGTTGAGCCCCACCTTTCGGATCACCTCAAGTGCCAAGGTCTCTTCGGTAACCGCAATGCCTCGGGTCAGCGGCTCAATCATGTTGACAATCTCATTCGTGAGGACGATCAGCTCTGGAGAGATGATGTTGCTGTGATCGAGGAATCCCACATCATGGGCCAGGTCGGGTCGGGTGAGGCCGGTCAGCATGCAGGACATGACCGCCTCCATCACCCCCTGGTAGTCGAGGTGCTTTGCATCGCTCGTCCCAGCGGTTCCAAAGAAAGGAAGTCCGTAGCGCGTCGCGATCTGTCGGGATGCGGCTATGGCGAGGTGGAGTTCCGGCGCACCATACAGACCCGTTGTTGTTCTCATGTCGATGGGGGCAGGCATTGTCCCGTAGATGAAGGGGGCCCCTGGGTGGCGAACCTGCTGAATGACCAACCCGCTTAGAACCTCTGCATTGCATTGGGCGAGTGCGCCCGCAATGGTCACCGGCGAGGTCCCTCCCATCAGGCAATAGGGCATATATACCAGAGGAATCTCATAATCTGCACAGATCAAAACCTTTTCGGTTCCTTCCTCGGAATGGAGAAGGGGAGAGATCGGTTCCGAGTAGTGGAAAATGAAAGGTCTCCCGCGGAGGTTTTCCCTTCCCCCAGAAATCCGAAGACAGGTGTTGATAATATCGCGACACGTCTCTGCGTCACTCGTCAGAAAGCAGATCGGTTTTTTCGTGTGCCTGAAGCACTCGCTGAACGCCAGGCGTGCCGCCTTTTCAGGTCTTTCCTTGGGAAGAACGCCGGCGCTGTGGATGAAGTGCATATTCGGAAGGGCATCCGTAACCTTGGCAACCTTTTCGATATCCTCCAGGAGACAGGGACGCCTTCTGCCCGTCTCGTGATCCAGCATGAAAAAGCTATCTGAAGGGGCCCCATAGTAGGTCTGCCTTCCATTCAGAACCAGGTAAGGATTTCCCTCTCTATCGTATATCTCGATAGACTTGGGACACCCGGCCAGGGCCTTTTCCACCATTTCATGGGGGATGCGGATGACGGAGTCCGCCTCTGCCTTTGCCCCAGCGCCTTCGAGCATTTTCAGCGCTTCTCTGTGCATGATTCGAACACCGATCTCCTCGAGAATAAGGAGCGTGCTCTCGTGAATGCGGTCGATCTGGTCTTCCGAAAGCACGGCAAAAATCGCTCTCTCGGCCATGGGTTCTCCTCCATCCAAAATCAACTGTCAGTGGATAGTCGTCAGGGGTCGGTTTACCAGGGGACCGGGTTCCCCATTCTCGACAACCACATGTATCTCCCCATGTCAAGGGTTTTCTTTCGATTTCCCCCATACCCCGTTTGGATTCTGGAGTTTTGAACGCCTTTTTGATAGAATTTCCGCCTGTTGGTGGAGAATTCAATGGCCAAATCTCTCTGAGGGCGTGTGGACGCCTCGGGTATGGCTCGGCGGGAGTTCAGATGGACCCCTTTGATTTGGGAAAGAAGACCAAGCAGGAAAAGAAGGCTATCCTTATCGTACCCGATGGAATCACCGATGTTCCTCTGCCTGAGCTCGGCAATCGAACGCCCTTGGAGGTGGCTGAGATTCCGACCCTTCACAGGGTGGCCAAAGAAGGGGTCTGTGGGTCCTTTACTGCCCTCGGCCAGGGAACCCTCGTGGGGTCTGATACGGCCATGCTCGCGATCTTGGGTTATGACCCCTTTGAGGTTTACACCGGCAGGGGACCGCTTGAGGTCGCGGGCGTCGGGCTCGATCTCCAGCCCGGCGATGTCTGCCTCCGGTGCAACTACGTGACGATTACCAACGACTTCAGACTCCTTAACCGTACAGCCGGATATCCCCGTGAGGGCACAGAAGAACTGGAAAGGGCGCTCAATCAGATGGAGCTCTCTGACTCAAAGGTCGAATTCCTGTTTCGTAATTCCCAGGATTATCGATGTGTTCTTCGGTTCCGGGGTTGTGACATCTCGGGAGACATCTCTGATATGGATCCGAATTATGATGCCCTTGCTGATGCCCGAGACGGTCTCGACCTTCTGAGAGCGGGGG
Source organism: uncultured Thermodesulfobacteriota bacterium (assembly GCA_964348185.1). GTDB lineage: Bacteria > Desulfobacterota > BSN033 > WVXP01 > WVXP01 > CAYGBW01. The sequence goes on from CAYGBW010000072.1 coordinate 20,111, forward strand.
AGTCCAGAATCATCACGGCAAAACCCCTGAAACCGACTCCCGGGGCCGAGAACATGGCGAGAATCTTGAATGAGTTTGTGAAAAAAGCCCACGAAGTCCTGAAGGATTTGCCTTTCAATCAGAACCGGATCGCCAAGGGGCTCCCTCCTGCGAATGGGATCATGCCAAGGGGAGCCGGGGTAACACCGTCTCTCGCGAGTTTTCGGTCAAAGTGGGGGATGAGTGGGGCGTGTGTAGCGGGAACAGGACTCATCAAGGGGATCGGCAGGCTTACAGGAATGACGGTTCCCGATGTGCCCGGTGCGACAGGTTACGTGGATACGGACTATCTGAGTAAGGCCAAGGTGGCCAACGCGCTACTTCAGGAAAGCCATGATTTCGTATTGGTCCACATTGAAGGGATCGATGAGGTCAGCCACGATAGAGACATCAAAGCCAAAATCCGGGCCATCGAGGACTGCTCAGAGATTCTCATTCGTTACCTCGTGGAACGCGTCTCAAAGGACGTCATCATCTGTGTTTTGTCGGACCATACGAGTTCCTCTTTTCTCGGAGACCACACCCCAGATCCGGCAGGCATTGTCTTCTGGTCCAGAGGACCCGGTTTTCGAAGGGATCAGGTGAAAAGATTTGTGGAGAGCGAACTGCCCAGAGGACCTCTGGTGAAAACAGAGGGAAAGGATGTGATGCCCCTGCTTATGGGATTTATGCAACGGCTAAAGAAATTTGGAGCCTGAAGGCCGTGTTCGGTATTCTCCTTTGGCCGAATCTGGGAAGGAAGAGGACCATGAGAAGGGGATACGGAAAATCGGGAAGGGTTTCGGTAATTGCCCACAAAGGATTCTCTGCTGCAGCACCGGAAAACACCTTGTCGGCCTTTGCGAAGGCGATTGAGGTCGGGGTGGACGCAATCGAGATGGATGTTGTCGAGACGAGAGATGGGGAACCCGTGGTCTTTCACGACAAGAGCCTGGAGCGGACGACCAACGGCAAGGGATCACTGGTCAGAAAGTCACTCGTTCAGCTCAAGACCCTGGACGCGGGTTTCTGGTTTAGCCCCGATTTTGAAGGAGTGAGAATACCCACCCTTGCAGAGGCTCTTGAACTGACCCGGGGGAGCGTGTGGGTCCACCTGGAGATGAAAACCCACAAGGTGCCGCGCCCCAGACGTCCCGGGTTTGTAAGGAGAATTCTAAAGGTGGTGGAAGATACGGGAATCATTGACCGGGTTGTCTTCTCCTCCTTCAACCTCTCTGCGATTCGGACCATCAAAGACCTGCATTCCCAGGCCCTGACGGCGAGAATCATTCGACCCCTGTCAATTAGACATCCCGTGGAGATGGCCAGCAGATGGCGAATCGATTTTATCACCTTCAATCGTTCTCTTCTCAGCCGGGAAATGGTGAGCCAGGCCAAGGCTCATGGGATCTGCTCGATTGTCTATACGGTCAATGAACAGAGGGAGATGCTCAAATTCGTCGACATGGGGGTGGATGGGATCATTACCGACCATCCAGATCGGCTTCTGAAGTTGCTGCAAGAATCCCCGTCTCCCCCTCCAAGGAAAGGGTAGGAAAACAGCGGGAGGCAGCAATGGACCTCGTCATTGAAGTCGTCGAGATCAAGGGAGAATGCCCCGTCTACGGAATCGGCAGCAGGATCTTTTTGAGAGGCGGGTACATTTTGGACCCCGGGAAAACGGATTCTGTCTGCATGCATTCTCTCGCATCGATTCTTCCCTACTACGTGGCCCTGTCAAAAGGGGTAAAAGCAAAAGATTTGGGCCTTTCCAGGGGAGATTCCGAAGAAGCCTACGTGCAGTGTCTTGATCCCTGCGACCTGACAGAAGGCGGGACGGTGAGATTAAAGATTTCCAGGGTAGACATATCCCAGCAGATCGTGCCAAAACAGGGACCGCCCCTTAAGGTTGAGTGAAAAGTAGGAGGGGAGAAAAAGAACAGAATCAAATCTTTCTTCCCTTCACTCTGATTGCAGAGACTGCTGATTCCCATGCGGACCTCAGAACTTGCAGATCATGGCCAATCTCCAGGAACCGGCAACCTCCATGACGGCAGGGCTATATGAGTCAACGCATGTCCCGAGTGCAACCCTCCCATCATCCAGAGTCTGTTTAAACCTGTTTACTCTCTTCATGGTTCCTCCGGTCTAGGCTTTGCGGCTGCCGCCGATCCGCTATCCCTTCATAGATAAGAATGTCTCCATTCCCTTCTGGAATCGCAGAATATCGGCATGAGCAAAATCAGCATAGTGAAGTATTATCCCTTCCAGAAGTGCTGGACGCTCGAGTGAATCCTTAGTATGAGCAAAAATCAGGTGAGCTAAGTCGGGTGAAATGCCTTCTGCAAGTGCGATATGGGTGCCCCAAAAGCCATGTTCAAACCTTTTTCCAAACTCAGATTTGACATATGTATTTCCTTTCTTTTGATACTCAAAAGCCTTTCCCAGATCATGTAGCAGAACCGAAGCGATGAGAAGATCACGATTAACGAGGACTTGCATATTCCTTTCCACAAGCGAGGCCATAAATAAAGCAACTTCCATTACCCACCTTATATGGTTTACGAGCGTTGCTTCTGGTATGGTCAAACTAAATGGAATGTCCTCAAGATCCTTGAACGAACCTTCTCTTAATGCCCGTGCCCAGACGTTGGTAACTTTCTCTCTTAGGTCTGGATCTTCGATTTCTTGTATAATTGGAAATATGTCCAATACTTTGCCATGAATATCAGTCTTCATAAAACAACCCTTTCTTTTGATCAAGTCGTACTGTGTAAGGATTTGAGACAAAATACCACACCCGGCCAAAGTATTCACTGGCCTAGCCCCCCCAGTCAAAGTGACAGGCCACAAAATGATTGGCCGCCACCTCCCGTAGCATGGGTTCATTCTCAGAGCATATCTCCTTGGCATGACTACATCGGGGATGGAATCGGCATCCAGGTGGAGGATTGATGGGGCTCGGGACTTCTCCGCTGAGAATTATCTCCGTGCTTGGCGTATCAGGGTCAGCGGGTAAAGCTGCTGAGAGAAGACCAACGGTATAAGGATGACAGGGATGTCGGTAGATCTCATCAGCATCTCCATATTCTACCAGACTGCCAATATACATGACGCCCATGCCATTGCTCATGTGCTTAACTACCGCCAGATCGTGAGCGATCAGTAGATAAGTCAATCCGAGTCGCTCCTGAAGGGCTTTGAGAAGATTCATTAACTGTGCCCGAATGGATACATCCAGTGCTGATACGGGCTCGTCTAGTATTATTACTCTAGGGTCCGAAGCCAAAGCTCGGGCCACGGCAATCCGCTGGCGTTGGCCTCCACTGAACTGGTGAGGAAAGCGGTTGATGCTTTTCGGTTCAAGGCCCACTTCCAGCAAGACCTCCTCCACCCTTTCAATCACGGCTTTCCGGGGAAGTGCCTGGGTAACCACCAACGGTTCGCTGATGATGTTGCCCACCTTCATTCTAGGATCGAGGGAACCATACGGATCCTGAAACACGGCCTGAACCGATCTACTGTATTCCTTGAGCCTTGTCTCAGAGAGTGCCGAGATATCCTCTCCCCTAAAAAGGATGGAACCGCTTGTAGGTTGCTCCAGCAACAGAATGAGCCTAGCAGTCGTTGTCTTGCCACATCCAGATTCTCCTACCAAACCGAAGGTCTCTCCTCTGTTGACGGAAAAGCTCACCCCATCAACAGCTCTTATCCAGCCAGTTACTTCCCGCCTGATGAAGCCTTTGGCGATGGGAAAATGCTTCCTTAAGTTCTTTGCTTCGAGGAGAATATTTGACGTAGACAACATAACTCAAACCGCTCGCCAGCATGATACAGTGTGAGTTTCGTTAACGATCACCGAGGGAGGATATTTCTCAAGGCAGTGGTCGTTTACCTGCTTACACCGGGGAGCAAACCTGCATCCAGGGGGTAGGTTCATGAGGGAGGGTGGCTGTCCCTCGATCGTGGTCAGCCATTTTTGCCTCCCTTCCAATCTGGGCAGCGATTTCAGCAGAGCCACTGTGTAGGGATGCAAGGGATTGTGGAATAGCTGTCTCATCCGTGCACTTTCCACGATTTTGCCTGCATACATGACCGCAACTCGATCACACATCTTAGCGACAATGCCAAAATCATGGGTAACGAATATCATCGCCACGTGGAGCTGATTCTGTACCTCTTTCAGAAGGTTCAGATACTGAGCCTGGATAGTTACGTCCAGCGATGTTGTGCATTCATCGGCGATAAGGACCTCTGGTCTACAGGACAGAG
>CAYGBW010000073.1:0-26390 GCA_964348185.1 uncultured Thermodesulfobacteriota bacterium
ACCATAAGATGACAAGCTCAATCTGTCAAGGAAAACTCGCTCGTTGCCACTGAAAAACGCCCTTGAAGCGAACATTAGGGAGTTTTTGGGGCCACCCGTCTTGGCGAAGGGAGTGTCCCCGAAGGGGCGAGGTTCCGCTGTCTGAGGCCGCCAGGCCGAGTTCGGAAGATCGAACGACCGAGCCTTAGAACGGGTCAAAAACTTCCTTCAGAGAGCGAAAGGGCATTTTTCAGTGGCAACGAGCTAATCCCCGCCAAGTCGCGGAGGTATTCACTGACAAGGGGCCAGAGTTTCTTATACTTCTCGAACCGGAGGCGATACTGGTTGTGTCTGCTAGGATCGGGCTCAAATGTTGTTTCTGTGTGAACCATTGCCTCAATTCCCTCCTCGAGAGAAGAAAAAACCCCCGTACCGGATCCCGCCAGAATCGCAGCTCCAAGGGCACCCGCCTCAGTAATCCTGGGTCTGGTGAAGGGTTTTCCCATGATATCGGCAGAAATCCGGACCCAGGCATCCGATTTACTTCCACCACCGACGGCGCAGAAACCGTTGATTTCAATTCCCGCTCCTGAGAGCATTTCCACAGATTCCTTGAGAGAGAAGGTGTTGCCCTCAAGAATGGCTTTCAGGATCTCACCCCTGGATGTATCGAGATAGAGTCCAGCCACGAGACCACAGGAGTCGGAAATAAAGTCAGGCGGCCCCATCGTACTGAAATGGGGAAGCACCATCAGGCGGCTGGGATGATCGGGAAGCTCATTAAACACCTGGGCATAGATATCTTCTCCTCGCATTCTTGCCTGGGTGTGTTCAACTGCGGCAAAGGTATCTCGGAACCACTTGACGATCGATCCACCCTGATTGTAGATGAAACTGACATATTTTCCGGGTTCCGCGTGGTGTTCTGTGTTCAGACCGCGCTCCAGCATAAGCTTTGGCTCTTTCCGGCTGCTGTAAACCGGCACAATACAGATATAGGTCCCCATCCCATACATGGCCTGGCCCTCTCCAATCACCCCGCACCCCACCGCACTGGCGCACTGATCATGTGCTCCAGTCGCAATTGGGGTTCCCGGCGCCAGCCCAAGTTCCCTGGCCGCGTGCTTCGAAACATGGCCCACGAGCATTCCAGAGGCGGCCGTCTCGGGGAGTTTTTTGCGGTCAAGCCCAGCCTCCTGAAGCAGTTCCTCAGACCAGTCTTCCTTCTCCAGGTCAAAAAGAAGCGTCCGGTTCGCCAGAGAGTAGTCAACCACCGGCTCTGCACCCAGCATGAAGGACACAAAACTTCCCCAGAGAAGAAGCTTATCGGTTTTGTCATAAAGATCCGGCCGATGATCCCTGAACCAGAGAAACTTGGTCAGGCCGTAGTGATTGCCCAGGGTGTTCCCGTTTATCCGGTAGAGATCCTCCCTCTTCATGAAGGCAGACAGGCGGTCCAGGTACTCCACTCCCCTGACATCAAAGTTCAACAGAGAAGAACCCAGGATCCGGCGACCCTCGGTCACTGGAACAACCGACTCGCCCAGAGAGGAGACGGAGAGCGCCTTGACCGGGTCTCTTTTCGAATCTGCCACAGTCCGGGCGATTGTTTCCCTTATCCTCTGCCAGACCCTTTCGCTGTCCAGTTCGGCCTGACCCGGCGCTGGACTGTCGAAGTCGTATTCCGCGTAGGCTGAAGAGATCAGGTCTCCTTCTTCGGAAAAAACGGCTGCCTTGCAACCCGTCGTCCCGACATCAATACCCAGTAAGCTCATATGATTCCTGTTGTTTTACAAAGCATGATCAGTCCATAACCAGACGTCGGCCTCTTGAACCCCCGAACAAGTCTCGAAGGAGAAAGCTTGTTCGATTGTACACGGTTTTCTGGGCTCTCGGAACACTCCGGGTCTCCCTTAAGGCTGCCTCATAGACTTGTCTGATTTCTGTCGCAACGTTGACCTTAGCTATTCCCAGATTGATGGCTTCGAGAAGATACGGCTTTTGTACTCCAGAGCCTCCGTGAAGAACCAGGGGAACTCCGGTTGCCTCAGCCAGCTCTTGCAATCGATCGAGGTTTAACCGAGCGGCGACTTTTTTCTTATCTCTGAGGGCTTTGGACACAGCCCCGTGAATATTACCAATCGCCACGGAAAGCCAGTCACAGCCGGTTTCACGAACAAAATGCTCCGCTTCCCTCACGTCGGTAAACCCCTCTCCTGTACTGTACAGATCCTCATAGGGAGGGGGATGCTTCTCATGGCCCATAACAGCGCCAAGCTCTGCCTCACAGGGGACCCCGGCCTTGTGGGCGAGTTCAACCACTTCCCTTGTTGCTTTTATGTTTCCCTCCAGTGCCAGGCGGGAGGCGTCAATCATGACCGAATCATACCCCAATTCAATGGCTTGGCGGATGATGGGCAGGTAGTCAACCCTCAGGTTGTCCTCATCAATCACCGGGACATGGTCGAGATGAAGCCGCACATGGTCCGGTTCAGCCCATTTCACGAACTCATCGAAAACCGCTTTTGGGCTTTGGCTTTCAAACTTGATCCATTCGAGGCGGGCAACAGCAACCAGGGCAAAGGCATCCTGATCCACGACGGCCCGGATCACAGGCTTCACCATGGGCAGATAGGGGACGTTAAAGGCCGGAATCGCAATTCCTGCCTCTCTTGCCCTACGGATAATCGTATCGATGTTTGCAGCCATCTATGGGAGAGGACGTTGTTATTTGCGCATCATTGTTGGGAAGGCAGAACCTGATTCAGAAGGGGGCTGGGATCCATCATGCCATTCAGAGCCGTGGTTCTTCTGTCTGCTATTGGGCTGTCCATCCCCCGTCCACTAGAAGAATGTGCCCCGTAATCATGGCTGAGGCTTCCGATGCCAGAAATATCACGGCACCGGCTACATCCTCCGGCTCCCCAAATCTGCCCAAGGGGATCCTTGCCGTCATTTCAGCTCTCAGTGATGGATCGGCAAAAACCTTGTCTGTCATGGGCGTTCGGATGACCGTAGGGGCCACGGCATTGACCCGGACGTTGTGAGGCGCCCATTCCAAGGCCAGCACTTTTGTCAGCAGATTGACGCCGCCCTTGCTCGCGCAATAGGCAGCGTGGTTGAGCAGCCCCACGACCCCTGCCTGAGAAGACATGTTCACGATGCTCCCGCGATTTTGCTTGATCATCTCGCGGCCCACAGCCTGAGAGCAGAGGAAAACCCCCTTCAAGTTCGTGTCGAGGATGGCATCCCATATTTCCTCTGTATGATCCTCTGCAGGGAGTACCTGGCTTATTCCCGCGTTATTGACCAGGATGTCAATCCTCCCAAAAGCTTGAAGGGCTTGGGTAACCATTTTGCGGACATCCGTCTCCTGTCTGACGTCCATCTCCACCCACAGCGCTTCATTTCCAAGCCTCTTGATCTCAGAACACACCTCCTCCAACTCGTGCCTCGTTTGCCCTGTGACGACGGTGTGTGCACCCGCTTGCGCCAGGCAAAGAGCAATCGTCCGGCCAATCCCCTTGTTTCCTCCTGTGACAATCGCAACCTGATCCTTGAGTGCAAAATCGGGAAAGCGCATTTCTCAACCTCTCATTCCTATGAACTCTGCCTAATCGATCACATCCACCATCACCTTCAGCGCCTCAGACTTCGCCTCGTCTGCAAAACGCAGCGCCTCTGATGTGTGGGAAAGGGGGAAGTGGTGGGTGACTAATGATTTCACGTCAATCCGCCCCGCTGCAGTCAACGCGATCGCCGACGGATAGCAGTTTGCATAACGGAATTGGCCGCGAATGTCAATCTCATTGCTGGCAGCAGAAACGATGTCCAATTCTACCATCGGATCTGGTGGGAGCCCCACCAGCATCACAACGCCTCCAGGTCTTGCCGCAGCCATTGCAGCGCGAGTGGTGGCGAGAGCCCCAGCGGTTTCAAACGCGACATCCACACCGCTCCGTTCAGGCGTGAATCCGGTAGCCTTACTCGTAATCTCACGGATACGCTCGACAGGATCTTCTTCATTTGCGTTGATGAGGTGTGTGGCCCCCAGCCTCTGCGCATGCTCCAACCGAAAGGGGCTCAGATCCACCGCGATGAGCATGGCGGCTCCCGCAATCTTCGCAGCCTGCAATGTAACCAGTCCTATCGGTCCCACCCCAAGAATCGCCACCATGTGTCCCGGGACCACATCTCCTCGTTTCACAGCCCAGAGACCCACGGACAGAGGCTCCATCATGGCACCCTCTTCAAAGCTCATCCCATTGGGAAGGGAAAACAGAAAATCCTCTGGCCAGGCGATCGCTTCACTGAAAACGCCATCCACAGGGGGTGTGGCAAGGAATGTTACGTCTGGGCAGAGATTGTAGCGGCCTGTTTTGCAGTAGTGGCACCGGCGACAGGTGTAGCCAGGCTCCACGGTGACCCGATCTCCCGGTTGGAAGCGAGTTACTCCAGAACCGACTTCAAGCACCACCCCTGCGCTCTCATGACCCAGAATCAGAGGATCCTTGACAACAAAGCCTCCTATCCGCCCGTGCTTGAAATAGTGCACGTCGCTGGCACAGACACCCACTCGCCGGATCTGCACCAGAACTTCGTGCGGTGCAGGCCTGGGTTGCGGACGGGATTCAATCCGTATATCACCGATTCCGTGCATCACAGCAGCTTTCATGATCTACCTCTAGCCCCTGAACCTTAATCAACGCCATGTGTTGACAGCAAATATAGAGCCGGACTCTCTGGGTGTCAAGAGAAAACTACTGAAGTTTCCAAGCCTTAATTATTTCTCTGGCTCAACTCCGATCTTAAGACACCCTCCCATTCTTCATAAGCCTTTTGATAAGGTGAAGCCAGATCTTTGTTCGGCTCAATGACTCTGACGACATTCAGGCCGAGGAAGGCATCTCTGTCACTTCTATAGATCCCAGCGCCAATTCCTGCGCCTCTGGCAGCACCCTGGGAGCCATCGGTGTGAAGCAGGTCGATGTGAGCACCTGTAACCGTTGCAAAGGCCTCTCCAAACAAGGGACTTAAGAACATATTCGCATTCCCGGCTCTGATCGTTTTCACATCGATTCCCATATCGCGCATGATCCGTACCCCATAATTCAAGGCAAAAACAATACCTTCCTGGGCGGCCCTCAACAAATGGCTTCGGTTATGCGTATTGAATTTCAACCCATGAATTACGGTGCCGATATCCCTATCTTCTAGAGATCTCTCAGCCCCGTTACCGTAGGGGAGGATGACGAGGCCGTCCGAACCCACCGGCGCCTGCGAGGCGAGTTCATTCATCTCTTCATAGGTTATTTCATGTTCACCAAACCCCATTGCATTGTGTCGCAGCCAACTGTTCAGGATTCCGGTTCCATTCAAACAGAGTAAAACACCGTATCTCGGATTATCTGCGGTGTGGTTGACATGGACAAACGTGTTCACCCGTGACCTTGAATCGTAATTCGCCTTATCGCCTACCCCATATACCACGCCAGAGGTGCCCGCTGTTGCAGCAATCTCCCCAGGACTCAAGACATTGAGGGATAAAGCGTTGTTCGGCTGATCTCCAGCCCTGTAGGCGACTCTTGTTCCGGGTTTGAGCCCCAACTGCTCAGCGGGTTTTCGACTCAGTTCGCCTTGAACCGAGAAAGTCGGCACGACCGTTGGAATCAGATCCTCTGAGATTCCATAATAGTCAAGGACGAAGTTGGCCAACCCCTGCTTGGGGAAATCCCACATGATGCCCTCGGATACCCCCGAAGGCGTTGTCTTGATCTCACCCGTCATCACCATGGCGATGTAGTCACCCGGTAGCATCGCCTTATGAATCTTCCTGTAGATTTCAGGCTCGTTGTCCATCACCCATTTTAACTTTGATGCGGTGAAATTCCCCGGAGAATTGAGAAGGCGCCCGAGACACAATCTGTCCCCGATTCTCAGATAGGCCTCTTTCCCAATGTCTACCGCCCGACTATCACACCAGATGATGGACGGCCTCAAAACTCGGTGTTCCTCATCGACAACAACGAGTCCGTGCATCTGATAGGCGATTCCGATTGCCTTTACGTTTTGCGTATCGACCCCTGTTTCGGCTCTGATCCTGGCCGTTGCAAGGACCAGATTTTCCCACCAGACCTGAGGATGCTGCTCAGCCCATCCAGGCCGTGGGGCAATGATTTGCATTTCGGTTTCTGGAGACGACGCAGATCCGATGACCCTTCCTGTTTCGGCTTCGATCAGTGTCGCTTTTATCGATGAACTCCCCACATCATAGCCCAGCAAAAACATCGTTTCTTAGCTCCTCATGGCAGTTCTTGTGAATCGGTCAACTCTCTCCGCCTTACCCCCCAACGCACCCAAGGAGAGGTCTGAGAAGACCTACGGGTTCTCTGGCGGTTCAGCCTTGAGGGGAGACAAGGATCTTCAAGTTGTGAGCCTTGGTGGAGGCCAACTCCTCCAGTCCCCGGGAAACGAGTTCGTCGAGCCGAATTTTCGACGTGATCAGGGGTTCTGCAACGATATGCCCTGCACTGAGGAGTCCGACAGCCGCGGAGAAGTCGAGGTCATACACATGGGAGAAGGATCCAATCAGCTCCTGCTCTCCGCAGACAACCTTCACCAATCGCATGGGGACGGGCGCATCGTGCAATCCGACGAGGACAACACGGCCGGCCCTTCGCGCCAACTCCGGAGCCAGGGTCATGGTTTCGCTCCTGCCGGCGTCCTCAAAGACAACGTCAGCGCCGAGGCCACCGGTCCATCGCCGCACGGCGACGGCCGGGTCTTCGTTCCTGGGATCAATCGCCTCAGTGGCGCCCAGTTCTACTGCCAACCGCCTCCGGATCACCTCGGGCTCGATCATGATGATCTTGGTCGCGCCCATAGCACGCGCGACCTGGAGGTTCAGAAGACCGATCGTGCCTGCACCGATGATGACCACCGACTCCCCCGCTTCAAGACGGGCTTTGCGGGCAGCCCGGACCACGACGGAAGCCGGCTCTGCCAAAGCGGCATGGGGGTCGGGGAGAGACTCCGGGAATTTAAAGCACATATAGCGAGGGGCGTTTACGAACTCCGCCAATCCTCCGTGGGTAGAAAGCCCCAGGATCGCCAATTGTTCGCAGAGGTGAACCTGATGGCGGCGACAAAAGAAACAGTCCCCGCAATGGATCAGGGTGTCCACGGCGACATGGTCGCCGGGCTTGAGATCGTCGACTCCGTTTCCGACTTCCTCAACGATGCCGACGAATTCGTGACCCATGATCATGGGGGCAATGACACCCGTCAGGGGATTGGGCCTTTCCACGGGGATGAACAGAGGACCGTGGAGGTATTCTTCCAGGTCAGTGCCGCAAATGCCGCACCAGGAGACTCTCAATTTCACTTCATCCGCGGCCGGGGGGCCAGGATCGGGGAATTCTTCGATACGGATATCGCGCTGTCCGTGCCATACTGCTGCCTTCATCCGATGTTCCTCCCCCTCTGTTCCGGCCAGGCCGGAGTCTTTGTCCTTCAACGGCAGACGATGAAACCCCCCGTATTGGTGAAGGCAGTATAGGATACAGTCGCCTGGGTGTCAAGGGGTCCGGGGTGGGCAATCAGGGTTGGCTCCCGATTACCCCTTGACCGCTCCAAAGGTAAGCCCCCGGATCAAATAGCGCTGCATGAGAAGAGAGAACCCAATCGCCGGAATCATCACGATCAGGCCAGCCGCGGATAGGGGACCCCAGGCCACACGAAAGCCCGTAATGTAACGACCGAGATAGACGGGGAGAGTCTGGGCGTCAGCATTGCTGGTTAGCAACAAGGCGATGAGAAACTCTCCCCAACTCTGAATAAAAGCCAGGGTCGAAACGGCAGCCAGCCCGGGTGCGCTGAGGGGAAGAATAACCCGGAAGAAACTCTGGAGGTGCGAGGCTCCATCAACATAGGCAGCTTCGTCGAGTTCTCTGGGGATTTCTTTGAAAAAGGTTATCAAAATCCAAGTGCTCAAAGGCGTCGTAAATACAAGGTGGCACAAAATGACGGCCAGGTGGGTGTTCAAAAGACCAAGGGTTTTGAACACGAGATACAATGGCAAAATGGCGGCCACAGGGGGAAGCATTCGTATCGATATGATCCAGTTCGCGAACACGATCCCGCCCGTCTTGAAGCGAGAGATGGAATACGCCGCCATGGCGCCGATCAAGGTAGAGGTAAGGGCTGTTGCAATGGCGATGATCAGGCTATTACGGAGATAAGGGATAATGTTTACCACCGACGCCATGCCGCCGAAAAACCCGCCCTCCTTGCCGAGGAAATTATTCAACGTCAGAGATAGGGGGAATAAAACCGGGGGCCATTTGAACCATTCTGCGCTATGTTTAAAGGCCGTTATGGTCACCCAGTATATGGGGAATAGGAAAAAGATGAGAATGATCATAGCTAATAGGAGTTTTAACGCCTTTTTCAGAAGATGTTGATGCTTCCTCTTCTTTTCCATTTCTCTCCGTGCCTCTACAACTCCAGGAGTTCTCTCAGCCGAAGAAACCTCATCAAGAGGTTGACAAAGAGCACGACCACGATGAGGAGAATAATGCTCAGCGCGGAAGCGTAACCGACATTCCACCCATAGGAGAGCCCGACCTTGTAGATATAATAGCTGAACGTATGGGTCGCAGAACCCGGTCCCCCCCAGGTTACCATGAACACGATGTCGAAAAGCTTGAGGATGTCTATCAAGCGAATAATGAGCACAGTCGAGATGAGGGGCATCAGTATGGGCAGCTCCACATACAGCAGAACTTTGAATGGGTTGGCTCCATCTACCTTAGCCGCATCGATCATTTCCACAGGGATGGACATCAACCCTGAGTAGACCACCAGGAAGACAAACGGTGTCCACTGCCAAACATCAATGAGAATAAGTCCAAAGCGGGCGAATGTTTCATTGCCAAGCCATGATATTTTGTCCACACCAAACAAAGAAACTAAATAGTTCAAGGGACCAAAATTGAAGTTGAAAAGCATTTTCCAGGCAATCCCCGCCACCACAGCCGGAACCATCATGGGAAGAAGCGTAGTACTCCTTATGAGTCTCTCGCCCACCATGTCCCGGAACAGCCATGCGATACAAATTCCCAGCAGCATTTCAATGGGAAGGGCAGTGAAGAAAAGTACAGCGGTAAAATCAATCGAAGAAATCGCCAGCTTATCCTTGAAAATGGTCAAATAGTTCTTCAGTCCGATGTAATCCCACTCCCCACCTTTGGATAGGTCGTAATTGTGGAAAGACATATAAATCATATACATAAACGGAAATATCGTCATGCTTAAGAACAGAAGGACGAGGGGCAGAATGAGGAGGTAGGCGGTTACTTTCTTACGGTGTTGCATATTCATCCATCGTTCTTCGAGTTGTCATTCCAGATCAGAAAGAGTGCCAGATCCCGATGATTCTGTCCATATCGGAACGGCCGACATCAAAAAGCCATGGTTTGGTTCACGGATCACGGGGGGATTTGGCAGGATGCAGGGTTTCTCCCCTCTCCCCCACCAGGGGAGGAGAGGGGAGCAACGAAAATCAAAAATGGTTTCATTATTCTTTCCGGTTATCGAGACCCGTGAGCCGCACCTGGGAACTCCTGCTGAGACGGTGTCAGGCGTTTTCTACTCATTTTCTCCCGAGAATCCCGTTCCATTCTTCGGCCAGTTCGCCGAGTGCTGCCGCAATATCAGGCTTCTTTCCCAGGAGGATTTCGGAGAAGGAGCCCACCATGACGTCTTCAAGCTTCGGCTCTTCAGGGATACGGGGTCGGTGTGAAGCATTTTGAAGAGATTCAGTATAAACCCCTTTCATCCAGGGAGAATCCCCAAGCACTTCTGGGTCCTCTAAGACCGAGCGGCGGGTGGGGCCGATACGATATTTCATCCACTGGAGCTTGTCGCTTTTCTTACTGGTGGCGAATTGGACAAAGCGGAAAGCTTCTCCCTTGTGTTTGCTTGCACCGTTTATTCCCAGGCCCCAACCGCCGGACACGGGATGGCCACCCGGAATGATCGCCACGCCAACCTTTTCGCCTACCGGTGAGACTTCGGGTAGATCCTTCCACCCGGACAGGACGGCTGTCCACGACGGACACATCGCCGCTTTTCCCTGCCCGAAGGCCTCGAATGTCTCCCCGTAATCCGAACCCAAGGGGTCTGGGGAATACTGCATAATCTCCATCATCATCTCAATCGCTTTGACCCCTTCCTGACTGTTGAAGGCGGGCTTATGGTCTCCGGTAAAAAGGTCCCCCCAATCCAGGGATACCCTACCGAACTTGGCAATGCCGGCCTCACTGCGACGTAATTGGGAAAACCAGTTGATATACATGTAGAAGAGGGTATGGGTCCGAGGAAACATCAGGGTGATCCCATATTCCGTTGGGGAGCCTGGATTCTCAGATTTTGTAAAGAATTTCGTAACTTCCAGAGCCTCTTCCCACGTCGCTGGTGGCGCTAATTCTCGACCATACTTCCTCGTGAAGGCAGCGTTCAAATCCTTATCTTCGAAGTAGTCTTTTCGGTAGAACAAAAACATTGTCGCCCCATAGAAGGGGTACCCGATATTCTTCCCCTCCCACATGCCATACACTTGCAAGGCTGTGGGAATGAAATCATCAATATCGAAGCTCGGATCAACAAGGTCAGGGTGTTCTTTTCCAAATTTCTCAAGGTCAAGCATTCCCTTGGCTATGGAACCGGCAGTCATCAAGTCCCATGTGCATACGTCGAAAGCCCCTGTCTTTGCGTGGAGATCAGCGAGAATCTGTGGGTAGAGCACCTCCCAAGATACCGGGCTTACTTCAATTCTGATTTCCGGATTCTCTTTCATGAATCCCTGGGCGATCTCAAAAAGAGCATCAGCGTTGTCTGGCGAAGATAAGACATTCAGTCTGATGGTTTCTCCCTCTGCAAATGAAGGAACAACCAGCATAGCCAAAAAGAATACGATCACCACCAAAGTTGAACTTCTAAATGTCTTGGTATTCATCCTCCTCCTCCTTTCAAGTACTTCTGTCATCGATCAAAGACACAACCGACTACCGACCGACTTTGGCATTTGTTGACCTGTGTCGAAAGCTTTCGTCACCCCCATCTCGGTTCAAAATGTCGAACCCCGTTTTCTGAATGTGGATTCTTTGATCTATCCGATTAACCCGGAGCTTCTTAAGATGCTGTTCTGTGTACGAGATAGCGTCATGCCACACGGCCTGTATCACCTCCTTCCTCATCGATTCTCAGTCTCATCATCCAGAAAACTCTCAGAGAGTGACCCCTCCACCAGGTCCGGGTGATGGTTGGCCCGAGCCGCCAGGTTCGTGTTGTCCTCAAGTAGAGGATCACCAGCGATGGTGGACATCCAGTCTTATACACCTGTCAAAGATCGCTTTGAGCGCCTCCTCGACCTTTTCCCCACTGACACCGTAGCTTCGCAACGTTCCCTCTTTGACCATATCATCCAGTTCCTCAAATAGCTCGGGATGATAATAGACCTCGGTCGGGGGCAGTGGAGTTGTCGGAGATCGAGTGTTTCGGTTTCCATGTTGTTCAGACTGTCTTCGACAAAAACCCCGATGTTGGCCGGGGTGTATTCTCTGGCAACATGGGGCGAGAGGCGACGTCCTGCCCTGGTGGCAACGTATATGGTCTCTGAAGATTCCTTGCGCAATCTCGCGACGAGGCGCTCACTTCTTCCCATCCCATAACCGTCTGCGGTGCCGAAGGAATTAACCCCCAGTTCGACCGCTTTTCTCAGGGCGGCCATGGATTCGTTATCATCCACTGAACCCCAGTCAGCGCCAATCGCCCAGGCGCCAAAGCTGATCTCCGAAATCTTCATTCCCGTTTGCCCAAGTTCCGGATATTGCACCGCCTTCTATCCTTGTCTTTTTCCCCGTCCCTCGTCTAGGAACGGACGCTCGATCAGATAATCAAGCCTGCACCGTTCAAAACCGGCTTCTGCTGAACCCTCTTCTATTCGATGAAAAAGCGGTGTACCGTCATGTGGTGATAGGTTTCTCCCGGGTGCAGAATGGCCGAAGGAAAATCGGGCTGGTTGACCGCATCGGGGAAAAACTCGGTTTCAAGGCAAAGGGCGCTATGCTTCTCAAAGACGGCACCCCTTGCCCCTCGAATGCCGTCCAGAAAGTTGCCCGTATAGAATTGGACACTGGGTTTGGTCGTCAAGATGGTCATCCCTCGTCCGGTCGTTGGTTCGTAAAGCCGTGCGATCCGGGTCAATTTCTGGTCGTATGGATCCAAGACAAAGCAGTGATCATAACCCCCGGAAACCCTGTCGATATGGAGACCGATTGGCTTTGATGTGGTGAAATCCATGGGGGTCCCCTGAACCGTCTCTATCGCACCCGTCGGGATGAGCGTGTTGTCGACGGGTAGATACTTCGGACAGTTGAGGAATAGCTCATGATCCAGGATGGTTCCCGACCCGGCTCCAGCGAGATTCCAGTAGGCGTGATTGGTCAGATTCACCGGAGTGGCCCCATCCGTTTCTGCCCAGTACTCAAACTTGAGTTCATTCTCCTCATTCAGGCTGTAAGTAACCGTCGTCTTCAGATTGCCGGGATACCCTTCCTCACCGTTAGGACTGAGATAGGAGAACCGGACTCCGGCGGAGGCAGTGTCCTGAAAAGGCTCGGCCTGCCAAACGACCTTATCGAACCCCTTCTTGCCGCCATGGAGGTGGCTGATGTTCCCCTCATTCCGTGCCAGGGTATAGTCGACCCCATCGAGATGGAATCGGCCCCCTGCAATCCGGTTGGCAAACCGGCCGATGATGGCTCCAAAATACGGGTGATCAGCGAGATACCCGTCCAGCGTATCAAAGCCAAGGGTAATCTCCCCGACGGCTCCCGTTCTGTCAGGCATTTTGAAAGAGACCAGAATGCCTCCAAAGTTTATGACCGTGGCAGCCAATCCCTTTGAATTGCTTAACGCGAATTCTTCAACCTTTTCCCCGTCACGGGTCGTACCAAAAGGTGCTTGCCTTAACTTCATACCCCATCACCTCCCATAGGGAGCATCATACCCCATAACGGTTTTGCTGACAATACGAGGGCAATCATCAAAGAAACAAGGCCAGAACCGGTGGAGTTTTCTCTCGCGGTCCGCGGGGGACGCCAGAGGAAATTCGCTGACTTGACAGTGTGGTCATAGGTATGTTAGCAACTACAGCGCCGTCTTCTTGCAAAACCTTTCAGACAAGATAGGAGAGAAAGCCGTGAGAGACTTAACTATCCTCAGAGTTGACCTGACAAAGGAAGCCACCGATTCGTTTTCGATCCCAGGAGAGATTGCCAAACAGTATTTGGGGGGAAGCGGTCTGGGTATCTATCTTCTTGACAAGAAGGAGTCAGCGCCTCCCCTTTCTCCGGAAAGTCCCCTTGTTGTCGCCCCGGGCCTGCTGGCGGGTACTCCAGTTCCAACCGGTTCAAAAACAACTTTTTCGGCCCGTTCCCCCCTGACTGAGATCTGGGGAGAGGCAACCGTTGGAGGGTTCCTGGGGGGAGAGATCAAAAAAGCCGGTTTCGATGGAATCTACATCACCGGACAGAGTGCCTCACCGGTCTACCTTTGGATCACGGATGGGAAAGGGGAACTCCGGCAAGCGGCTCAAGTATGGGGTAAGGATACCCATGAGGCACAGGAGGTGCTCCTCGAAAAAACCCATCCAAAAGCTCAAATGGCCATCATTGGTCCGGCGGGGGAAAACCAGGTGAATCTCGCCTCTATCATGATCCTTCCTGGAGATCGGGCCGCCGGACGTTGTGGCCTTGGCGCTGTTATGGGGTCAAAGCGGTTGAAGGCTATCGTTGTCCAGGGCGACCAGAAATCGACTTTTTTTGATCGAGAGGCCCTGTTGCAAAATGTGAAGGAACACGCTGCGACCATGCGGGAAACCCTCGAAGCCATGACCAAGTATGGGACTTCAGGAGGAATGGAAGGGGTAGAGGCCAAGGGAGATCTTCCCATCAGGAACTGGTACGACGGAGAGTGGAAGGAAGGGGCCAGGGTCACGAGCGGCATATGGGCCATGGACCACTACGGCGCCGGCAACACCGCATGTCAGTCCTGCCCCATTCGTTGTGGAAACAAGCTGAGCATGAAGGCGGGACAATACCCAGCCTTTGAGGGTCATGGCCCGGAATATGAGACAGCTGCCGGTTTCGGTGCACTCTGTCTGAACGATAACTACGAGAGCATCGTTGTTGCCAATGATCTCTGCAACCGTTACGGCCTCGACACCATCTCCACGAGTGCCAGCATTGCATTTGGCATCGAGGCCTACGAGAGGGGACTCCTGACCGATGACGACACCTATGGGGTGAAACTGACCTGGGGAAATCACGAGGCGATTGTCAAAGCCACTGAATTGATTGGGAAAAAGGAGGGTGTCGGCGTTCTTCTGGGGAAGGGGGTCCGAAAAGCTGCCGAGGAAATCGGCCACAATGCATCTGAGTTTGCCATTCACGCCAAGGGGCTTGAATTCCCCATGCATGATCCGAGGGCCTATTTTGACCTGGCGTTGAGTTATGCGACGGCCATACGAGGAGCAGACCACTTGAGCACCCTTGGCTACATGGTGGTGGAGGGTTGGTACGTTCCTGAGTTGGGATATCCTGGGCCTCCTGATCGATTCTCCATCGAGGGAAACGCAGAGTTTGTCAAGAAACTACAGGATTGGATGGCGGTCTTCGACAGCCTCGGGCTCTGCAAATTTATCATGGGCCAGATCGGTCCCTCACATATGGCCGAGTGGATCCGTCTGGTGGAGGGAGAGCCGTATACCCCGGCAGATCTCATGCGCATTGGCGAAAGGCTGTTCAACATGAAAAGACTCTACAGTACCCGGTTGGGAATCAGCCGGAAGGATGACACGGTCTCCGAACGCATTCTCACCTGGAGCCGAAAAGGGGGAGGCTCTGGTGGCCAGCTGCCCCACCTGGAAAAGATGCTTGAGGAGTACTACGCATTGAGGGGATGGTCAGAGGATGGAATCCCCACAGAGGAAAGAATCAAAGAACTGGGAATTGGATAGAAAGAGTGATGAGGAGGGCAGAAGGCTTTGGGCCTCTGGCCTCAAGTCCGCCGGGGGGGGCGCTCCTTCGACCTCGAACAGGGTGACCCCTCCGTTTCATTCATCGTTGGACCCTTCCCGTCCCCGGGGATAGCCATTGGGCGAAGCCCCTAGACTTTGGTTCTTTTTTTGATCGTCTCCGCCAGTTGATCGGGTGCCAATCCGAATTGGCTGAGCAGCTGTGGGTATGTCGCCGAGTGGATAAATTGAGGCTGCCCATTCCTATCCAGGGTATTGATGGGAATCAGCCGGGTGGTGTCAATCGTCTCTTTGGATTTAAAGAGAATCTTTCTGTACTCAGACCAGATGTAGCCGTTATTCTGCTCTGCGACGACGATCAACTTTCCCGACTCGTAGAGATCCAGCAGGAGCTGTTCATCAATCGACGGCATATCCACAACACCGACCATCACCCCAGATTCTTCGAGTTTCCCGGCTGCTGCCAACGCCTCATGGACTCCACGGCCACTGGTAATGAGAACAGCGGTGTCGTTTCTGCTCTCCTTGAGGGTGTACCCCTTGCCGAATTCAAAGGCAAAGCCATGGTCATAGACGATTCCCGAAGGGGCTCGCATAATTCGGGCATAGACCAGCCCCCTGTTTCCCTCCATGATCCACTTCATCACCCCGAGCAGCTGGTTGGGACAGGAGATGTCGATGATTTTCAAATGGGCAATCCCATCAAAGACCTGGATGTCGTCATTGCCCATGTGGGTCGCCCCATTGGTTTTCGTCTCGAAGTTTGGCGCTGTGGCAAGAAAGGTCAGATCCAGTCCGTGCCCGTTGCTGAGCCACCCGGTTTTCATCTCGATCGCCTCGAGTCTTTCCTGGTAGCCAATCGCGATTCTTCGAAGGACTTTCCAATCAAAGAAGGGACAGAATGTGCTCACCCAGGTATTGTAACCGATGGCAGCAAAAGCCTCCCCGATACACATCATGTTGGCTTCGGCCACACCCACATTGAAGGCTCTTCCCATGTCAACGTAACGCACACCGGCTTCCAGACCACTGGTCGATCCCAGGTCAGCGTCGATGGAAACCACCCGAGGGTCTCGGGCAAACACCCTCATGGCCATGGTGACCACACTGCTCGCACTGTACTGTTTCGATTTGTCTAACTTGGGAAGGTGGTTCGGATCGTACTCTATTCTCTTGCTTCGCGGTGGCGCAGGCTTTGTCTTTACGGGAATGACCTGTGGCTTGATCGCTCTCGCCCTGTCCTCCATCATAACGTCGAGGTTCATCCTTTTGGCGACCTCCAAGAGTCTGTCCTGAACTCTGCCCTCGTCTCCCGTAGAATCCAACTTCTCAAAGAAATCGAGGAATTCAGAGGCGCGATCCCCACGCCTCTGCTCCTGCAGCGCGATCTCCTGTTCTGTCAAAGCATCCGGGATTTCCACCTTATGGCCAACCATGAAGTCTGAAAAACCGCCAAATCCTTTTCTCGTCCGACAGATGATGAGCGTGGGACGCCCGTCCCTAGGGGAAAACTTGAAGGTTTGAAGGGCCTCCAGAATCGTCCCGTATTGGGTCCCGTCCACGTTATAGACCCTCCACCCAAAGGACGTGAATCGCTTGTCCAGCTCGAGCATCGGGAAAATGAGCTGTTTGGTGTCATCGAGTTGGCCCGCATTTTTGTCGACGAGGACACAGAAGTTGTCGAGCTTCTTGTAGCTCGAATACATAACAGCCTCCCAGATCGGGCCCTCCTGCAGCTCGCCGTCACCGGTTAGGCAGAACACATCGAAATTGGGGCTCTTCTTCCCAACCAACGCAAACCCCTGTGCCACGCCGAGCCCCTGCCCCAGGGGTCCGGTTGAGATGTGGACCCCCGGGAGAATGGGTCCTGGATGGCCATTGAGGATGCTCTCGCGGGATCTGGAATTCTTCAACACGGAGCGGTCGAAATAGCCGATATCCGCGTAGATAGAGGCCATGGGAGCCACAGCATGGCCCTTGCTGAGAACAAAAATGTCCTGGCCTCGCTTCGTTGGGTTGACCACGTCGAGTCGCATGATCCCCCCATAATAGAGGCAGACAAGGGGGATCGTCGCGGAGAAAGCGCCGCCGATATGAATGCCCTTGTCCACAGCATCGCGGCACTGGTTCAACGTCATGATGCGGATGTCGGCGTCCTTGATTTCGAGGAGTTTGATGAGACCGGTCCGAATGAGATGGTCTCTGGTTTCTCTTACAGACATCACTTTCCCTCCCTTTGATGGTTAGCCCCATCACGATAGGGTCAGATTGGTTTTGATCAAGAGATGCTTGTTATATGTGATTACATATATCTTTCTTCTTGTCAAATCACGTAATCGGAAGATTTTCGGACCATTTCAGCGACTGAGTGAGAAAATCGCCGTATTCTTGTCAAGGCCCTACCTGAGTTGGCAGAAACGGACCGTTTCCGACTTGACAGGAAAGCCCTTGTCATATATGTAATCACATATAACAAATCCTGGAGCTTCTCGGTGAAACTTGAAAAGATAAAAAGCAAGACCCTCCGGCAGAGGGTCTACGATCAGCTGAGAGAAAAGATCATTTCTGCTGAAATTCTGCCGGGAGAGCACATCAGCCTTCGCGATCTGGCGGAGAAATTCGGCGTGAGCCTGATGCCGGTGCGGGAAGCGCTTTGGCAGCTAGAGTCCGAAAATGTCATCGTTATCGAGAGCAACAAGGGCATGCGCGTCAACAATTTGAGTCCCTCGCAGATGGAAGAGGTTTTGCGGATCCGGCTCGTGCTGGAGTCTATGGCGGTCGAGAGGGCCTGTGATCTCAGGCCACAGAGTGCCTTGCCCAAACTGGAGCGTCTCATATCCGAGATGTATCGTCACCTTGAGAGTCCCAAAAAATACCTGGGCAAAAATCGTCAGTTTCACTTTACCCTTTACAGCCTCGCCGAATCGCCCATGCTTCTGGAAATCATTGACAGGCTCTGGGCTCACATCGGCCCCTATTTGTACATACAGGCCCATGACCCTGAGGATCTGTCGGTGGCGATGAAATACCATCAGGCGATCTTTGACGCCCTGGTTCAGCGGGACAAAAAGAAAGTCGTGGAAGCGCTGCGGGGGGATATGGAGACCGCGGCCGAGATCATCAGACCATTCCTGGTTGCAGCGGATAACGAGCCTGGGAAGGGATGGTCAGTCGCTATGTGGAATGATTCTCTCCGAGAAAGGAGGTGAGGGATTACCTGAATGATCAAAAAATCGAAGAGGGAGGTGAGAAAAGCGTATCTGAGAACGACATATGAAAAGGGAACATCATGGATACTCTGAGGAAGGGCAAAAGGCGACGTTCCCAGAAAAACACTCAAAAGAAAAAGAAACGTGGGAGGGCACGTCAGGACTCGAGAAATCCTGGTTGTCTCAGCATGAGCTTCCCGACGAACGGGTTCTCCGAGAATGTCTCTAATCACCGCTGAAGAGCTGGTAATGTAACATGCTGTGGTTGAAAGATGAATAAGGGGGTGTTCGAATGAAGAAAACGATAAAGGCGATAGCTGTAGTGGGAATGGTTCTTCTATTTGTGAGTCTTAACCCTGTTGGAGCGGCGGCAAAGGATATTACGGTAGCCTATGTATCCAATGGTCCCTATGAGTTCTGGACCTATGCTCATGCAGGCTGTCTCACGGCAGAAAGGCAATTTGGCGTGAAGGTGGAGTTCTATAAGCCGGCCATGGCCCAGGCTGAGGAGCAGAAGCGGTTCATTGAGACCCAGCTGGCAAAGAACGTCGACGGCCTGGCCATCAGCGTCATTGATCCGGACAACCAGACGCCCTTCCTAAATGAAGTCGCTGCTCAGATTCCCGTCGTCATGTTCGACAGCGATGCACCCGCGAGCAACAGACGGGCGTACATTGGGATGAGTAACTACGCCGCCGGAAGAATGGCGGGTAAGGCAATCCAGCATGAGATTCCAGATGGGGGCAAGCTCGTCATCTTCGTGGGTAGGCTGGATGCCCAGAATGCAATCGAGCGCCGCCAGGGTATTATCGATGAGCTTCAGGGCAAACCCTACCAGGCGAATTATCCCGGCAAGATGACGCCTCAGGGCCGGGTAGACTGCGGCAAGTGGACCATCCTCGACACAAGAACGGACGGTGGTGACGAGAGCCGGGCCAAGGCAAATGCGGAGGATATCCTTGTCAAGTATCCCGATCTCGATCTCATGATCGGTCTCTGGAGTTACAACACCCCAGCGATTATTACGGCTGTGAAGGATGCGGGCAAGCTGGGTAAGATGAAGATCGTCGCTTTTGATGAGGATCCCGTCGTGCTCCAGGCCATCAAAGATGGCCATATCTACGCAACGATTGTCCAGAACCCCTATGAGTATGGCCGTAAGAGCGTCGAGGTCCTGGTGAAACTCATCAGGGGTGAGGATGCCGGGATTCCACCGGACAAACTCGTTGACGTACCGGCAAGGTTGATTACCGCAGATAAGGTTGATGCCTTCTGGGCCACCCTTAGAGAGCAGTTAGCTGCTGGGAAGGCGGCGGAACAGTAAACCCGAGCGTTCGAGCCCTTTCCTCAAATTCTTCTGAGCCTGAGGAAATATCCTCAGGCTCAGAGATTCTTGTCGTCTCGGGAAGGGGAGAAAGCCCCCAGCCTCTGGCAGGGGAGTTAGATCTCACAAGGTCGAAACTCGAATATCGAAATCGCCTCGATGACTCGACGCCTCGACTGAGCGGCTCGACCTGAGCTCGCCGACAGGTCTCGTCGACGTCTCGGCTCAGGCGAGTCGATTTCGTGCTCCGGAGTTTTCCTTACCGAGCAATTTGCAGTCCACGGAGCCTTGAGATATTAGGAGATGGACGGAGTAAGGGATAAACAAGGGCCGCGGCTGTTAGAAATGGCGGGAATCACCAAGTTCTTCCCTGGGGTTAAGGCGCTGGATAATGTCCACCTAGAGCTAAACCGGGGCGAGGTTCTGGCAGTCATAGGCGAAAACGGTGCTGGAAAGAGCACTCTGATGAAGGTTCTGGGGGGTGTCCACGCTCCGGACGGGGGGGAGATTACCCTGAACGGAGAGAAAGTGGTTATCGATTCGGTACAAAGAGCAACTGAACTGGGAATCGCTTTTGTCCATCAGGAGCTGAACCTCTCTGATAACCTGGACGTTGCTGCGAATGTTTTTCTTGGGCGGGAACCGAGGGAGAGGAACCTGTTCGGCCTGATCGATCGGAAGCGGATTGTTGCGGACACAGAACGGGTCCTGAAGCGGATTGACATGGACTGTGACCCCAGGACCCTGGTGAGAGACCTGGCCATTGGTGCCCGGCAGATGGTTGAAATTGCCAAGGCCTTATCGATCAATGCCAGCATCCTGATCATGGATGAACCGACGAGCAGTCTCTCCCAACGCGAAACGGAGCAGCTTTTTAAGGTCATCAAAGAGTTACAATCGCAAGGGGTAAGCATCATTTATGTCTCCCACCGCCTGGGGGAGGTGAAGCACGTCGCAGACCGGGTCATGGTCCTCCGAGATGGATGCGTCTCCGGCAGGCTGATCCGGGAGGAGATCAGTCACGATAACATGGTTCGGCTGATGGTCGGCAGAGATATTGAGAAGTTCTATCGCCATGACCATGCGGCGACTTTGGAACCTGTCTTTGAAGTCCGGGATTTTGTTGTTCCTGGCCACGCCAACAGTCCGATCAATTTCAAGATTCATGCCGGTGAGATTCTGGTGTTGGCCGGACTGGTCGGAGCGGGGCGGACGGAACTGGTTCACGCCCTGTTTGGGATTGATGAATCTTTGGGCGGGACGATCCTACTGGATGGAAAGCCCCTTGAAATCAAGAACCCCAGGGATGCTATCCGGAGGGGCATTGGCTTAGTTCCCGAGGATAGGAAGCTCCACGGGCTGATCATCGAGATGGCTGTCGAAGAGAATATTACCCTTGCCGGCCTGGATCATTATCAGAAGAGGAAAATGATCCAATTTGACCGGGTGAGATCTCTTGCCCATGAGATGGTCAAGAAGCTGGACGTCCGTCTCAGAGATATCGACCAGACGGTTGAATCCCTTTCGGGTGGAAACCAGCAGAAAGTGGTGTTGGCGAAGTGGCTTTCCTTGAAGCCCAAGGTCCTTTTGCTGGATGAACCAACCCGGGGGATCGATGTAGTCGCCAAAGAAGAGATCTATCGGCTGATGGAGCAGCTGGCCTCAGACGGGGTTGCGACGCTGGTCATCTCGAGTGAAATGCAGGAAGTTCTCGGCATAGCCGATAGAATCATTGTTATGCACGAGGGGGCGATTCGGGGCGAGGTGCGCAAAGAACAATTCAGTGAAGAGACTGTCGTGCGTCTGGCGACAGGAGGCGCATAAATGAAAAGGGTAGCTGGGATTGCAGTACTCTTGTTAGCGGTTATGGTCATATCGGCGATGATCGAACCTGCCTTTGTAAACCCCTACAACATGAGAAACATCCTACGGTGGACCGGGCTCTTTGGGCTTTTAAGCCTAGGGGAGGCCTTTGTGATTATGACCGCAGGGATCGATCTGTCGGTTGGATCGATTGTGGGTCTTGTCGGCGCCCTCTCAGCCCATTTCCTGAAAGTACAGGGAATGCCCATCCCCCTGGCGCTGTTCATCTGTTTCGCAATATCTGTGGTGATGGGATGGACCCATGGGTTGCTGGTTACCAAAGTCAAGATGCAGCCCTTTGTCGTCACCCTCTGCGGTCTGTTTATCTACCGGGGAATCGCTCGATTCGCCATGAACGACATCACCCAAGGATACGGAAACGAATTTGAGGGGCTCAAGTTTCTGGTCAAGGGGAAAATCCCCTCAGCTCTCTGGCCGATGGGAGATGCCCCTGGGTTTATTGCAAATTGGTCGCTTCCCATGCCCTTTGTGATTCTCGTAATCGTTGGGATCATCCTGGCGATCTTTCTGAACCGTTCCGTCTACGGTCGCTACATTCTGGCCCTAGGGCGGAATGAGAGTGCTGCCCGGTTCAGTGGTATCAACACGGATCAAATGACCATTGTCGCCTACACGA
The DNA here is from genome assembly GCA_964348185.1 of uncultured Thermodesulfobacteriota bacterium. GTDB lineage: Bacteria > Desulfobacterota > BSN033 > WVXP01 > WVXP01 > CAYGBW01. Next base: position 22,113 of record CAYGBW010000073.1, read on the forward strand.
TCTCCACGACCTGTGCCGGTCTGGCGGGCATACTCCTTTCCCTTGACCTGAATACGGTCCAGCCATCAACAGCTGGAAACATGTATGAGCTTTATGCCATCGCCGGGTGTGTGGTCGGCGGATGCAGTCTCAGGGGGGGTGAGGGGAATATTCTGGGCGTTATCATTGGAACAGCCATCGTGAGGGTTCTCTATAATTCCATCAATATCCTCGGAATTGCAACTCAGCTGGAGTTTGCCGTCGTCGGGCTGGTGATCCTGTTTGGCGTGGGCTCAGACGAAATCATCAAGCGATATGCTGCCAAGAGGCGACTGGCAGAGGTGCGGGAGGCCGGAGCGGGACCATCAGGACCCTCGCAGCCAGAGGCCGCCCCTGCCGGATAAGTGGGCTGTTTGTCATTCCATTCGGCAGGTTTAAAACCTTCGCCTTTCAGGCGAACAGCTTTGGCCCATCTTGCATTTTGAATATCGAATGTCGAACAAGGAATTTCGAACAGCAAAAGTTCTAAAAGAAATAAGACAACATTTCTCACTTCGATATTCTGCGGTTCCTTGTTCAGCGGTTCTGCAGTTCAAAATAGATGACTTTCAGTCGTAATGAAAACCTACCTTCTTTAACAGGTAGCGGTTTAAAGAGAGCGTTTCTTGTGAGGACTGCAGGGATAAACCCAAATCCGATTGGGCGTATCCCCGTTGCATTCGTCCTGCTGTTGGCTACAACGATGTCCGGACGGGAGAATATGTCTTCAGGAACCTGAAATAAGAGGAGGAGATCCTCATGAGAATTGCCGTTGTGAATGAAACGAGCGCGGGAGATAAAAACGCCGATATTCTTGCAAGCCTTGAGGGACGGGGCCATGAGGTGGTTAATGCGGGGATGAGCCGGTCGGGGGCACAGCCTGAACTCACCTACATCCACACAGGGCTGATTTCAGCCACCCTGCTCAACCTAAAAAGAGTGGATTTTGTGGTGGGCGGTTGTGGAACGGGCCTGGGTTTTCTGAACGCTGTCATGCAGTACCCAGGGGTTTTTTGTGGCCATATCCTCAACTCCCTGGATGCCTGGCTATTCACACAGATTAATGGGGGAAACTGTATTTCCCTCGCTCTGAATCAGGGGTATGGTTGGGCAGGGGACGTCAATCTCCGCTTCATCTTTGACCGGATTTTCAGCGTGGAGCCCGGGTGCGGGTATCCTCCCCATAGAAGGCAGTCTCAAAAGGAATCTCGATTAACCCTCGAAAGGATTTCCGATCTCGTCCATAGACCCTTTGGAGAAATCATTGAGAAGCTCCCTGATGAGGTGATCGGGCCTGTTATCGAATATCCAGGGATGAAGGAGCTTATTGACCTCGATTCTATCGAGGACACCGAACTCAAAGGGGCATTTCAAAAGCGCATGGGCTAAGATGTTTCCACGAGATGTGGCAATGACATCCTGAATTCCAACACTCCCGTACTCCACGACTCCATCCTCCAGCAACGAGCCGAATCAACCAGAGCAGGTCTAACCGCCTTTAAGGGGGACATCGAGGTGACCGCCTCAGGGCACGGGGTCTTTACTTTTTCACAGGAGTTCGTACTATAGAACTGGACCCAGGACCCAGTCCTATGGGGAAGAGGGCATATCAAGGAATCGATTTTTCGGGAGGGATGAGATTCGATGGAACGTTATGGAACCGGTAAATCGACCGGGTTAGAACAGACAGCGTTGGGGAAAATCCAGACGGGATTTAGTTCTGAGGATCTATCTATGTCAAAAGAAGACAGGGAGATCCTGAGGGATCTCGCAGAAAAGGCTCGAGAAATCGCTGAAAGTCCAAGAATGAGAGAAGCACGGCTCCTCTGGAAAAGACACAACAGGCTCGAAAAAACGAGACCTGTCGTATTCTGTGATCCTGAGAATGGTTGGAATGAGATCATAACGGACGCCCAAATGAAATGTCAAGGTAAAATCGCTCGAAGATGGGAGATGGATCTCAGAAAAGAGATCTTCTGGGGAGAAGAGATGGGTGACGACAAACCTGTGGAACCCTATTTCGAGGTTCCCTACACCGTCTCAAGCGATGATTGGGGGTTGGAACCCGTATATCATCAAACCGACACTTTGGGCTCGTATGTTTGGGAGAACCCGATAAGAGATTACACGACTGATCTAAAGAAACTCCACTCTCCAGAGTTTGAAATCGATTGGGAAACGACCCAAGGATGTCTCGAAATTGCAAAGGAGATATTTGGGGATATACTGACCGTCCGTCAGAAGGGCATTTGGTGGTGGTCGCTGGGTATTACACTCCGAGCGGTCACCCTGAGGGGGCTGACCAACTTCCTTTATGATTTCATCGATAACCCTGAGGAACTCAAGGAACTGTTGTCGATTATATCCAGAGGACATATGAACAAACTCGACTACCTGGAGCAGAATGGGCTGTTGAGCCTCAACAACGATGGAACCTATGTGGGTTCTGGGGGGTTCGGGTATACAGACGAGCTTCCTCAAGAGGGTCATAGAGGACATGTGCGGTGTATGGACATGTGGGGCTTTACGGATAGCCAGGAAACGGTGAATGTTTCTCCTGAAATGTATGAGGAGTTCATCTTTCCCTATGAAAAGCCGATTATGGATCGCTTTGGCCTCACCTGCTACGGATGCTGTGAACCCGTTCATTCCCGTTGGCACATCGTAAAACGACACCATAATCTCCGCCGCGTTTCCTGCTCTCCTTGGGTGGACATAGAAGAAATGGCGGAAAACCTGGGAGATAACTACATATTCTCCATGAAGCCCAATCCGGCGTCTCTATCAGGACCAACGATTGATAGGGAATCGATCCGGAGAGAATTGAGTAGAGCCCTTGAAGTAACCCAAGGATGTAGAGTTGAAGTGATCATGAAGGACAATCACACCGTAGGGAAAAGATATGAGAACGTTGTTGACTGGTGCAGAATTGCGAGGCAGGAAGCTGAGAAGTACATTTGAGATCTCGTTTTGCTCGGATCGACCCTCTGCAGCTCGTGGGCTTTTATGATGGAGGTCGTTCATGTCCATCCTTACGATGGAGGGGGAAAAGATGACTCATAGAGAAAGGCTACAAAAGGCTCTCGATCACGTTGAACCCGACAGAGTCCCCATAGACAACGGTGGAGTGGTGACGGGGATGCATGAAGGATCGTACCGGAATCTCTTGGGCTATCTTGAGATGGAGGATAAGATAACCATCTACGATCCTGTCCAGCGACTCGCTTTTGTAAAGGATGAAGTCCTGGACTTGTTGGGAGTTGACACACGATACGTATTTGCAAACCCCCCGTCGTTCTGGAAATGGGAAGAAAAAGCGGATGGGTCGTGGGTTGATGAGTTTGGTACAGGGTATGAACGGAGTGAGCTTTACAGTGATTTTCTCCATCCGGTTCTTGAAAATGCCACGCTAAAAGATCTGAGAGCGTATGAATTCCCAGATCCAAAGGACCCGGCACGATTCGAGGGATTGAGAGAAAAAGCAAAGGCTCTATATGAGGAAACAGAATATGCAATCATCGGAGGTAACACCCCTTCTCTCTTCTACTCGGCGTGGGTGTTGCGGGGGATGGAACGGTTCTTGACGGATATCGTTACAAATAGCGCTTTTGCAGATTACCTCATGGATAGAATCGTCGATTGGGATATGGCATTTCTCGATCGGTATCTCACAGAGATCGGGGATTTCATCGAGTATCAGTGGATAGGGGATGATTGGGGGGTGCAGAATGGACCCCTCATTTCTCCTCAGATGTTCGGAGATATCGTTGCTCCTCGATTCAAGAGGATTATAGACTTTATCAAAACCAAAACGAAGGCGAAAGTGATCTATCACACGTGTGGAGCAACCTATTGGGTGATGGAGGATCTCATCGAGATCGGTGTTGACATCGTCCAGCCTCTTCAACCCAGTGCAGCTGGGAATGAAGACCCTGCGCGGCTGAAGAGGGATTTTGGTAAGCGGATGATTTTCCATGGGAATACAAACAACCAGGGTGTTTTCCACAAGGGGAAGGAGGAGGTGATTGCAGACGCTCTCTACAGGATAAGGCATCTCGCTCCAGGGGGTGGATATATATTCTCCTCTGGGCATAATATTCAGGCAAATATGCCTCCAGAAAACATCCTCGCTCTCTTCGAGACGGCCAGGGAATACGGGAAGTATCCTATCGATGAGGAGAGAATCGACGAAGAGCTCGAAAGATTGAGAAAGGAAAACCCACGGATCACGGTTGGCACTGCCTTGTCTTGACCAGGATT
>CAYGBW010000074.1:0-16524 GCA_964348185.1 uncultured Thermodesulfobacteriota bacterium
CTCGCCGCTCAGGGGAGGGACATCATCCTGGCGGAGGAGAGAATAGAAGGATACCGACACTTCTCCAACAAGATCTGGAATGCTTCTCGATTCTGCCTCATGAACCTGGAGAACTGGCAACCGTCATCTGAGACGATGACTCCGAGGAGTCTGCCTGACCGATGGATTCTAGCTCGTCTCAATGGGGTGATCAAGGAGGAAACCGAAGGTCTTGACGAATATCGGTTTAACGACGCAGCGCACAGCATTTATCAGTTCGTCTGGCACGAGTTCTGTGACTGGTATCTCGAGATGATCAAACCGACCCTTTACGGAAGGGCCGGGCACCGGGAAACAGAAGCCACTCGAACCGTTTTGTCTCACGTTTTGGAAGCGATCCTCAAGCTTCTCCATCCTTTCATGCCTTTCATTACGGAAGAGATCTGGCAGCGGATCCCTTGGACGGAAGGCAGCATCATGGTCGCGCCGTTCCCAAAGGTAGATCCAGGGAAGGAGGACGCGGCCGCTGTGGAGGAGATGAAATGGGTTAGGACCGCGATTTCCGCCATCCGCAACATTCGGGGGGAACTCTCCGTGTTGCCTTCTCACACGGTCCGCGCTATCGTGGTTCCGAACGCCCGCGAGGGGCTGGAGCACCTGGAGGGGAACCGCCATCTGATTGAGAAACTGACTCGGGTCAACCCGTTGGAGATCACTCGTGACCTGACCCCCCCAAAGCGGGCCATCACTTCCGTCATGGGAATCCTCGAAGTATTTGTCCCCATTGACGAGGCTCGTTTCGTGGAGGAGAGGGGAAGGCTGGAAAAGGAGATGGAAAGGATTGAAAAGGACCTCACCTTTGTCAGAAGCAAGCTTACCCATAGGGCGTTTCTCACCAAAGCCCCTCAGGAGGTGGTGGAAAAGGAAAAGACGAAACAGGTAGAGCTGGAAAAGATGAAACAGCGACTTGAGGAAGGCCTCCGGAGGCTTGAAAGCCTCAATTAATCCAGGGGACCCTCCTTGAGGTTGAGAGGAGGATTTATGGAAGGGGCGAAGATTTCGAGTGGGGATGTGCGATATGTCGCCAGATTGGCCAGACTGAATGTGCTGGAAGGGGAGATTGAGACATTCACCCTTCAACTCAATCGTATCCTGGCGTACATGGAGAAACTGAACGAGCTTGATACGTCAGATGTCGAGCCCACATCCCACGTGGTCGATGTCTCAAACGCCTTTAGAGAAGACATCGTCCGGGAGTCTTTTCCCCAAGAAGTCGCCCTGGGCAGTGCCCCGGAAAGGGAGGGAGGGTTTTATAGAGTACCTAGAATCATTGAGGATTAAAAGGGGGAGCCCCTATGGATCTCTATCGGCTCACCATTCATCAACTCAGCAATATGTTGATCCGTAAGGAGGTTTCATCTCTCGAGGTGACTCAGGCTGTGCTCGATCGGATCGAAAGAATTGACGAGCGAATTAATGCCTATCTGACCCTCACACCAGAAGATGCCTTGGGACAGGCCCGAGAGGCCGATACAATGATCGCCCAGGGGCAGAGGCCTTCTGAACTCTGTGGGGTCCCCCTGGCGATCAAGGACCTTCTCTGTACACGGTGGGTGAAAACGACCTGTGGGTCAGGCATTCTTGCCGACTACATTGCCCCCTATGATGCAACAGTCGTCCAGAGACTCAGGACTCATGGGGCCGTCTTTCTCGGCAAAACCAACATGGATGAATTTGCCATGGGCTCCTCGACCGAAAACTCCTTTTTTGGACCCACGAAAAACCCCTGGGCTCTGGATCGCGTGCCAGGAGGATCGAGCGGGGGGTCTGCGGCGGCAGTGGCTGCTGACGAATGCTTTGGCGCACTCGGATCAGATACGGGAGGCTCGATCCGTCAGCCTGCTTCGTTTTCTGGGGTTGTCGGGCTCAAGCCCACCTACGGAAGGGTTTCCCGTTACGGCCTAGTGGCCTTTGCATCATCTCTTGATCAAGTTGGCCCAATGGCCAAGGACGTTGAAGACTGTGCCATCCTGATGAACACGATTTGTGGATTTGATCCGCGAGATTCCACATCGGTTGACGTGGAGGTCCCGGATTTCAAATCCGCCCTGGTCAGGGATGTCGCGGGGATGAAGATTGGTGTTCCCAGGGAGTATTTCATAGAGGGAATGGACATCGACGTGGAGTGCGCCATTGAGGACAGTATTGGTTTGTTTGAAACATGGGGGGCTACATGCCGTGAGATTTCTCTGCCCCATACAGACTATGCCCTAGCTGCCTATTACATCATCTGCACGGCTGAGGCAAGTTCCAACCTAGCCAGGTATGACGGTGTGAGGTATGGCCACAGGAGTCGAGAATATCACGGGGTGGCTGACATGTATCGGAAGACCCGAACCGAGGGATTCGGCCCGGAGGTTAAACGGAGGATCATGCTGGGAACGTATGCCCTTTCTGCGGGCTACTACGAAGCCTACTATAAGAAGGCCGCTCAAGTGCGCACCCTGGTGAAACAGGACTTTGATGAGGCCTTCAAAGACATCGACGTCATTCTCACGCCCACCTCTCCAACGCCTGCCTTCCGGCTTGGAGAGAAAACGGCGGATCCTCTCCAGATGTACCTGATGGACATCTTTACCATACCCGTCAACATGGCAGGTATCCCCGGTATCTCAATTCCGAGTGGTTTCAGTCGCCAAGGCCTTCCCATCGGTCTCCAACTTCTGGGAAGGCATTTTGATGAGGAGACAATCATCCGGACCGCCTACACCTTTGAGCAGAACACAGACTTTCATCTCCGAAAACCGGCCATTGATTAGGTGATCTTGGCCCGAATTGAAGTCCCGAATTCTATCTGCCATCGGGTTGTGATATAGTCGAGACGTTTATGGAGACGGGTTTCTCGCCTACCTGTTTCGTAGACGCTTGTCCTTCAGGAGGAGAATATGGCTGAGGAAAAGAATCTGGATGAACTGTGTGTCAACACGATCAGGACGCTCTCGATGGACGCCGTTGAAAAGGCGAAATCCGGTCATCCTGGAACCCCTATGGCGCTGGCTCCTGCCTCCTATGCCCTTTGGACGCAGTTTATGCGGTTCAATCCGCAGAATCCCTCATGGCCCGATCGCGATCGATTTGTGCTCTCTGCCGGCCATGCGTCCATGCTTTTGTACAGTCTTCTCTATCTGGCAGGATACGATCTCTCCCTGGAGGATATCCGACGTTTCAGACAGTGGGGAAGCAAAACCGCGGGACATCCCGAGTATAGCCTCAGTACGGGAATCGAAACGACCACAGGTCCATTGGGCCAGGGATTGAGCAACGGAGTGGGGATGGCTATGGCTGAGAGATACCTCGCCGCTCGTTTCAATCGACCGGGGTATGAAATCGTCAATCACTCCGTCTATGCTCTGTGCAGCGATGGAGATCTCATGGAAGGCGTTGCCTCGGAAGCGGCGTCTCTGGCTGGCCACCTTGGTCTCTCCAAATTGATCTGTCTTTATGACGACAATCACATAACCATCGAGGGGAACACCAGCCTCGCCTTCTCGGAGGATGTGGCAAAGCGTTTCGGCGCCTATGGATGGCAGGTCCAGCGAGTGGAGGATGGGAACGATCTTGAAGGGATTGCACGGGCCGTTGAGACAGCCCGGGATGACATGGAGCATCCCTCTCTGGTCATTCTGAGAACTCACATCGCCTATGGAAGTCCCAACAAGCAGGACACTGCTGCGGCTCATGGGGCCCCCCTGGGGGAGGAGGAGGTACGGTTGACAAAGGAAAACCTGGGATGGCCCCGGGATCGGGAGTTTCTCGTTCCTGAGGAGGTCCTTCAGCATTTTCGCATGGCGGTGGAGGAGAGAAGGCGTTCAGAAATCAGATGGCAGGAGTTGTTTGCTGCCTACAAACAGGCTTTTCCGGATGTGGCTGAGCAGTGGGAAAGGGTCATGAGGGGAGACCTTCCTGCTGGGTGGGATCGGGAGATCCCGGAATTCTCGCCGGATCAGGGCAGCATGGCGACGCGGGTGGCTTCGGGAAAAGTGCTCAATGGGGTGGCACCTCATGTCTCAGAGTTGGTTGGTGGATCGGCGGATCTGGCTCCTTCGAACAACACCTACCTCACCGGGGAAGGGGATTTTGAAAGGGGAGGCTATGAGAAACGGAATCTTCATTTCGGCGTTCGAGAGCATGCCATGGGAGCCATCCTTTCCGGCATGGCCCTTCACGGGGGAATCCGGCCCTTTGGGGGGACTTTTCTCGTCTTTTCGGATTACATGAGACCCTCAATCAGGCTAGCCTGCCTTATGAAACTCCGCACAATCTACGTTTTTACCCACGATAGTGTCGGATTGGGTGAAGATGGCCCCACACACCAACCCATTGAGCAGCTCGCCTCCCTAAGGGCTATTCCTCACATGACCACTATCCGGCCGGCAGATGCCAACGAAACCACTACGGCCTGGAGAGTTGCCCTGGAACATCAAGACGGTCCGGTGGCCCTGATCTTGACACGGCAGGGCCTCCCCATCCTGGATCGCTCGGAATTCCCATCCGCCGATGAACTCCGAAAAGGGGCATATGTGCTCGGGCGGGAGAAGCAAGAACTCCAGGCGATTCTCATTGCGACGGGGTCGGAGGTTTTCGTAGCTTTGGAGGCATGGAAGGAGCTCACAGATCAGGGGCTGGGGGTGAGACTCGTCAACATACCCAGCTGGGAGCTGTTCGAGAACCAGGACCAGGCCTATAAAGACGCTGTGTTGCCACCCGGGGTCAAGGCCCGTCTGGCCGTGGAGGCTGGCTCTCCCATGGGGTGGGAACGCTACGTGGGAATTGACGGAGATATCCTCGGGATTGACCGATTCGGTGCATCGGCTCCGGGTAAGGTCGTCATGGAAGAATACGGATTCACCCCAGATAACATCATAACCCGCCTGAAGGCATTGATCGAGTAAAACGGCAACCGGAGCCCAAGGGCTAGGCAAACCAGACCGCCGTTGGGGCTACAGATTCAGGTCAGTTTAGTCTCTTTCCCCGTCCTTTCTCTGTGTTTTTCTTGCTAGGCGGTGAGATGGAGGATTTCGATCTCCATGAGATCCTCAGCAAGGGTCGTGTGGGGAAAGATCCTGCAGGCTTGTTTGAGGAACCTGGCCTCCTCTCCGCGGTAACGAGGCGAAACGTGGGTAAGGGCGAGACGTTTTACCCGTGCCCTGAGGGCTACCTGCGCCGCTTCAGCGGCTGTGGAGTGCCCCCTGGCTTTCGCCTTATCCAGGTCCTCAGACAGGAACATGCCGTCATGGATGAGAAGGTCTGCCTTGAAGGCAGCCTCCACGGTTTCTCCGCACGGTCTCGAGTCCACGGCATACACGATTTTGAGCCCCGGCCTGGGCGGTCCAAGAACCTGCTCAGGACGAACCTCTTTGGTTTCGTCAAGGGTCACCGGGTGACCCGACTGGAGCCGTCCCCAAAGGGGTCCCCTGGGAACGCCTAAGTTCAGCGCCTCCTCCACCTGGAATCGCCCAGGCCTATCGGCCTCCTGAAAACGATAACCCAGCGTAACGATACTGTGGGCTAGAGAGAAGGCGTGGATCTGGTATTGGGATGATACCAGGACTGGCCCAGACTCGACCTCTGTCACCTCGATGTCAAACGAAGGGCGAAAGGTGAGATCCTCACAAACGTGGCGAATCCACTTGGCCACACCGGTGGGCCCGATCACCCTGAGAGGTTGGGATCTATTGCTCTGGGTCATTGTCATGAGGAGACCCGGGATCCCCAAAACATGATCTCCGTGGAGATGGGAGACCAGAATGGCGCGAATGGGCGCGATTCCCAGGCGGGCCTTGAAAATCCGGGTTTGAGTTCCTTCCCCACAATCAAAGAGAAATACCTCGCCTTCCCGCCTGACTGCAACGGTGGGATGATTCCTCCTTTCTGTCGGGATGGTCCCCCCTGTACCGAGAAAGATAACTTTCATGGGGGAATTTATAGCAGGATTTGGGGGCTTTTGAAAGGACCTTTGATCCTAAGGAGGAGGGGAGAGGCCTTCTGGTGAGAGATTTTTTGAAAAAAGGCGAAAAAAGGAGGAAATGAGAGAAAGAGAGAGAAGAAGCGTGTGGAAAACGTTATTAACAAAAGTGGAATAGTTGAACAAGAGGTTGAAAGAATAATACAAAATCCACTTTTTCGAGAAACCCTTATTTCGGCCATGAGGCAGGAGCATCCCTTCCATGTGGCTTCCTTAGTACGGACAAAAGGAGTGTGGAAAAGCAGGTTGCCAGGGCAGAGCAAATTCTGAGAAATCGGGTTTGACTATCCCCCCTTTTCTCTATACATCTGCACAGAAGGTGTCACGCTATCTCTCTTCACCTCGGAAGAGGAAAGGCGTCTGACGTCTGACTCCTGGGTGGCTTCGAATGAGTCGATGGAGGTAACGGTGAGCAATTTGGGGGAAAACACAGAAACCAAGACCCATGAGCGTTCTACCCCTAAAGGGGCCAACCTTCTACGCCGTATCCACCGCGTGCAAGAACACTCTCCAGTGGAAAGGGTTGGAGAGTTTCTGCGTCACCCCTCCCGTGGGGTGGGGGAGAGATCTACCCCACATGGCAGTCGACGGGGGCTGGATTCGGCACAGATGGCCCTTCCGGGCATTGGATCGTGCGGTCGCCCCTCAGTCGCCAATAGGCGGTTTACGTTTGATCAATTTGTCGTGGGTCCTTGCAACCGATTTGCCTATCAGGCGGCATGGGTTGTGGCGAATGGGAAGGGAAATGCCTATAACCCTCTCTACTTCTCTGGAGGGAGCGGATTAGGAAAGAGCCATCTCTCCGGTGCCATTGGAAATCACGTTCGGGGTCTCGACCCAATCAGTCGAATACTCTATGTCACTTCAGAGGAATTCGTTAACGAAATGGTCTCTTCAATACGGAAAAACGACATGTGGGGTTTCAAGGAGAAATACCGCAGAAGATGCGACATTCTTTTTATCGATGGTGTCCAATTTCTGAGTGGGAAAGACAAAACCCAGACTGAGCTCTCCCACACACTCGATCATCTGTATAACTTTGGGAAGCAGATTATTCTTACCGGTAATGTGCCTCCCCATAAGCTCAGCCGTATGACCGACGGACTAAAGTCGCGACTAGGGTGTGGCCTGGTGGTCGATATTCAGCCTCCTGATCGCGAGACGCGGCGCCGCATTCTCCGTCTTAAGGCAGAATCTGATGGGGTGGCCCTGCCTGAAGAGGTGGTCGATCTGCTCGCCTCTCGGATCTGTGGAAACGTACGGCAGCTGGAGGGCCTCTTGATTAATCTGATGGCGAAGTCTTCGCTGCTATTCCGTCCCATAGATCTCGACCTAGCCCAGGAGGTGATGGGGTCATTTCAGGGGGCGGAAAGCCATAGAGTCACGATTGACTCGATTCAAAAAGTGGTGGCACAGCAGTATCACCTTGACGTGGAGCAGCTCATCTCTCGATCGAGGAGAAAAAGCATCTGCCATCCGCGGCAAATGGCGATGTATCTCTCCCGGAAGTTGACCGAGGAATCACTCGACGTCATTGGCAGGGCCTTTTGTCGAGATCATGCCTCCGTTATTCATTCCATTGGGGTCGTTGAGAGGCATATCAAAGAGAAGGCAACGGTTCGGAGAGAGCTCGAATTTCTTGTGGAAAAGCTAAAACTTACAGAAAAAGCCCTCTCTGAATTGATCGGATCCTCTGGACGTCGATGACAGGAAAAGGGACTGCGTGCTCTTGCGGTTGACGAGATATTGAATGGACGTGGGCTTGCCTAGCAAGAAAAACAGAACGGCTGGTCTCGGGGGTTCGGTTTCAGTGTTTCAGGCTGCAAGTCGAGCAGCCGGTAGGGGAGGGGGTGCAAGAGCCACAGTCTGAGGCAGCCGTGCTCTTGAAATGGCTGCCAACAGAAAAGGCGCACACCGACATCAACTTGCTCACCTGAGTGTCCTGGCACTCCGGACAGGCCACAGGCTCAGAGTCGGTAAAAACCAGTTTTTCAAATTCCTTTCCACAATGGCCGCAGTGGTATTCGTAGATCGGCATCTCTCAACGCTCCTAGGAAAGCACTGGTAATCCCCCTTCTCCTCGTTGGTTAGGCTAGGATGGTTCGCAACCTTGTTTCCTAAAGATATAATACTTTCGATCTTTTTGTCAACTGAGGCCCCCTTGATGGTTGAATTTCCCAGGGGTTCACGGTAGTCTTCTTCGGCCTTGCAATTCGAATTGAGCGGTAGGGGAATGATGGAATTTCAAAGGAATCGATCGATTCCGATGAAGAGAGCCGCGGTTTGAATGATGGTTGTCACAAATCCAAAACACGCCATCCATCGTCTCCGTTGTTTCGGCCAGATGGGTAGAGACTTCCAAAAAGAAGTTGACTCTCAACTGACAATGTCTATAAGGTGAAGGGTATCGGGCTTTTCACAACATGGGGAATATCGTTAGTCATCACCGAAAGATGTCGTTATCTCTCTTCTGAGAACAGACCCCTGAGACAGAACCGGGGAAAGGGGAGAACTGATGCGAGAGCCTATTTTTGTCGGAAACTGGAAGATGAACAAGACCGCTCAGGAAGCCGTGAATCTGGTATTGGAGTTGAAACCTCTGATTGCCGACGTGTCCGATGTGGCAGTCGCCGTAGCTCCTCCCTTCACAGCCCTATTTGTGGTGAGTCGCGAGATTCAAGGGACCAATATCCAACTCTGTGCCCAGGACGTTTTCTGGGAAAAGGAAGGGGCTTTCACAGGCGAAGTTTCTGCTGCAATGTTGAAGGATGCGGGGTGTCGTTTCGTGATCCTTGGACACTCCGAAAGGCGCCAGTATTTCGGAGAAACCGATATCGGGGTCAACAGGAAGATCAAGGCGGCCCTGACGGAGGGATTGAGCCCAATTGTCTGTGTGGGAGAAACCCTTGAGGAGAGGGAGTCGGGAAAGGCACTTTCCAGAGTGAGAAGCCAGGTTCAAGGGTGTTTTGAGGGACTATCCGGCCAGCATATGGAGACGCTCATCGTCGCTTATGAACCGGTCTGGGCCATCGGTACTGGAAAGACAGCAACTCCCGACCAGGCGGAGGAGATGCACCGAGAGATCAGGACCATTTTGGAAGAGATGTTTGGGGGAGATACGGCAGAGGGAGTCAGGATTCAGTATGGGGGAAGTGTCACCCCGGCGAACATCACGGATCTGATGAAGCAACCCGATATCGATGGTGCCCTTGTGGGAGGCGCAAGCCTCAAGGCCGATTCATTTTCGAGGATTGTTAGACTCGAAGAAAAATGATAAGATTCCTCCAAGAAGGGGGTTTAGCATGTTGCCGCAATTCATCCTGATCATTCATGTGCTCGTCTGTATCGCCCTTATCCTAATCGTTTTGCTCCAGACGGGGAAAGGGGCGTCTATGGGGGCGGCTTTCGGTGGTTCGAGTCAGACCCTGTTCGGAAGCCCGGGGGCTGCGGGCTTTCTAACCAAGATAACCACCATTGCCGCGGTCATGTTTATGATGACATCTCTTCTGCTGGCTTTCTGGTCCACCCCCCAGAGGGCCAGTCTGACCTCCGAGCAACCGGTCTCCGAGGAGACGATTCCCGTGGAGGAAGAGGGCCTGCCGCCAGCGGCGCCCGAATAACCGCCGGATCGGGATCAGAGAAAAGAAGAAGGCCACCTAGGGGGAGTGCCGAAGTGGTGGAATTGGTAGACACGCCATCTTGAGGGGGTGGTGGGCGACAGCCTGTGGGGGTTCGAGTCCCCCCTTCGGCATCGGTCACAGGAAAGGGTGCAAATTCAATGGATTGCACCCTTTTTTCGTGGTCCTTGGTCGGTTGTTTCTGCTCTCTGAAACTTCCCGTTCTTCTCCCTATTTGAAGCCCAACGAAATCCTGAATTTCAACACTCCAGTGCTCCAGAACTCCATGACCCCAGCAACAAGTCCAATCAGGCAGACTAGTTCTGACCGCCTTTAAGAGGGACATCAGAGTCACGTCCTTTGGGTGTGCAGCCTCCTTTTTTGATCTTACCGGAGCACCTCAGGAAAACCTTGTCAGGTTTATGTTTAACGGAAAGAGTCTTTCAATGGAGTTCCATACCTTTTGCCACCAGTTTGCGAATTTCACTGATTCTGAAGGGCTTTGCAATGAACAGGTCAACCCCTGCCCGTTTCATTCGTTGACGATCGGGTTGGAGCCCCCAGCCGGTGATAATGGCCACAGGGATTTTTGGATGTAGCTCTTTGATCTCTTTCGCAAGCTGCCAGCCCGACATGTCGGGCATTCCCAGGTCTGTCAGAACCATGTCGAACCGATTGGTTTTGAAAGCTGAAAGTCCTTCCTTTGCGTCCTTGGCCACAGTCACGGTGTGACCGTCGAGAGAGAGAATCTCACTGAGACTGTTCCGGATTTCCGGTTCGTCGTCAATGACGAGGATGTTCGCTTTTTGGGTTCTGTCGGGAATGACTTCTTGGGGGGGATCCATCTTTGAGCTTGCTCTGGTGGGGAGTTTTACATGAAAAGTCGATCCTTTTTTCCCATCGCTCGACAGGGTAATCTCACCGCCGTGTCGTTCGATGATCCTATAGGAAACACTGAGGCCAAGACCGCTACTCTTGGGGCCTTTTGTTGTGAAAAAAGGGTCGAAGATCTTCCCCCGTATTTCCTTCGGGGTTCCCAATCCTGTGTCCGCCACAGAAATGCGGGTCAAGGGGCCAATGGTTTCGGTTCTAATCTTCAGTTCACCCCCTGAGGGCATGGCGTCTAGAGCGTTGATGACCAGATTGATGAGGACCTCTCTCAGTTCTGAAGGAATCCCCGCGACCGGTTGAACTGCCCTTAGCTCTTTCTTGATCGTAAACTTGATTCCCCTCGATTCTGATTCGTCCTTCCACCGAGGGCGGGTAAGCTCTAAGACCTCCATAACTAGACGGTTCAGGTCGGTTTGAACGAAGTCTTTTTCTGCTTTGGTCCGGGTAAACTCCTGAATCCTTCGAACGGTTTCCGCCGCATCGGAAGAGGCTCGCTCGATGACATCCAGGCCACTCAAGAGATGTTTGGTGGAACTCCTCCTCTCTCTCCCCCCGTGGGTGGTTAGATACAGCTTCATCAGCTCGGCCCTGCCAAGGATGGCCGCTAAAAAGTTATTGAAATCATGGGCAACCCCCCCTG
This sequence comes from uncultured Thermodesulfobacteriota bacterium, assembly GCA_964348185.1. Taxonomy (GTDB): domain Bacteria; phylum Desulfobacterota; class BSN033; order WVXP01; family WVXP01; genus CAYGBW01. Next base: position 11,153 of record CAYGBW010000074.1, read on the forward strand.
CCATCTCTCCCAAGGCCTTGAGTTTCTCCGCCTGGAGGATCCTCTCCTCATACTGTTTTCTCTCAGTAATGTCGTGGCCAATGGCGATGGTGCCAACGCTTTTCCCTTTGGAATTGAGAATCGGCTTGTTGGCCCAGGAGACCCAAATCCTTCGTCCGTCCTTGGTGATGTTGACGTTTTCATTGACCTGATATTTTGCCGGGTTTCTCGGAATATCCAAGATCATGTCTCTCAATTCCGGTGGCACGATGGTTCCCACCACGTTCTTGCCCATGATCTCGCTTGCCGTAAAGCCAAAGAACTTCTGGGCATACTCATTGAAGAAAGTGATGTGTCCCTTCAGGTCCATCTTGATGATAATGCTGTTGGCATGCTCGACCAACTCCCGGTATTTCTGTTCTGAATCAATGAGGGCTCTTTCGGCCTCCACACGCTCGGTGATGTCGATGGCCATCTCATAACGAACCATCCTGCCATCTGGCCACCGGATGGCCCGGTCGATACACCGATAATAGCGGTTGTTCTTTTGATTCTCAAAGACCCAGATGTAGGATTTTCCGAGATTCTCCCCGAAGATCCTGTCATTGGTACAGAAGTCACAGGCCCGTCTCTTCCTATGGAGGGTATGGTAGCATTTTTTCCCCAGGATTTGATCTCCAAAGGTATTATGGGCTGCCTTGTTGGCGAAGAGCAACTCGTACGAGTGGGGATCTGACACATAGACAATCTCGTCAATGCTGTCGAAGATCGACAGAAACTGCCGTCTCTCAGCGTTGAGAGCGTCCTCGATCCGCTTTCGGTAGGTTATATCCCGACCCGTGGTCAGGACCGCCGAGACTTCCCCATTCTGATCGAAAATAGGGCTGACGGTCATGGAAAACCAGAGGGGCTTACCTCCCCAGGAGATTGAGTTTTCATATTCCACGGGTTGGGCGTGTTCAAAGACCCAGAGACTCCTTTCCCGAAACCCATCGGCCACGTCTTTTGGAAGGAGTTCGTTAATGGTTTTACCGATCAGTTCAGGAGGATTGGTGTCGTACTTCTCTTTGCCCCAAAAGAAGGAGAGGCATTTCCCGTCCCTGTCGACCACAAAGATGAGATCCTGCATGGCCTGAAGAATGGCTTGCAGATGCTGTTCTGATTGGCTTAGAGCCTCCTCCGTTTTTTTCCGGCGGCTGATATCCCTTGTAATCTCAACAACAGAATAGACAGAGCCGTCCTCATCGAACATGGGGGAGGAGGTGACCTCCCAGATGATCGCATTGGAATTGCCCAACTCGGCCGTGTGAATTCTACCGTCCTCAAAGGTCTCGGCTGCGGGACACCATGCACAGGTCTCTCTCATGCCGTGATAGACCCAGTGGCACGGTTGTCCGATGATCGCCGATCCAAAAAGCTTCTTCATGATCGGATTGGCATAGGAAACCTTCATGTCCCGGGTAATCACAGAGATTCCGTCGCCCATCCCCTCGAAGATCGCTTTGAACTTGTCCCTTTCCTCTTTGACAGCTCTTTCCAGATCCTCTCTTTGAGACGGTTTCACGGAAGCCTCCCTGAGCATAGCACAACCCTTCGAGGTGCGTGCAAATAAGATACCATCACTTCATCAGCCGCCGGATCGAAAACCCGGGGTGATTCGTTTTTGAGCGGTGGGTTTTCTGAGGATAGGAGTTTGACATCTTCTGTCAACGAATTGACAATAAGGGGAGAAAAGTCGAAGCCGGATCAGACAATTTAACTATCAGTAATTCCAGAGGAAAGATTATGATCCCTTGGCCTTTTCCTCTATTCTCGTCGCCTTTCTCCAGGCCCATTCGGAGCTGCTTGAGTTTAGAGACTCTCGAGGAAGACCCTGGAAGGAACTTGTTGACAGCGCAGTTTTTTTTAACTATGCTTGCACGTGAGCAAGCATACCGGGTGTATACTGATAGCCTTTCATTCCACAAAGTGGCGGGGTATCTCTGAGGCATTTGATCCGAAGACGTTTGCCAGCGTCGCTCGGGTGGGTCCGTTTCATCGGGGGGAGGGAGCCGTGATGCGACGAAAGGTCTTGATCTTTGGGGTTCTATTGGCTTTCATGAGCCTTGAGGGTAAGGTTTCAGGACAGGACAGCTGCAAAAGCCCTCTTTTCATAACCGCAGGGGTTTCTCCCAACGTATTGATCGTCTTTGACACCTCGGGGAGCATGTCCAATATCATCTGGCACGATGAATTCGATCCCCTCATCGACTACTCCACCCCCCTGCTCGCCCTGGGGAAGGAGGTCGTCTTTGCCCGGGATGCGGAGAACTGCTACCTTGACCACCACCGCGTCACATTCCAGACAGCTCGCAACAAGGTCAAGCTTCGTTACCGAAACTACACGGATCCAGGGGAGCTTTGTAGCGGGAGCGACTATGAGACTCAGTGGAGCGAGGCAGACCACTTCTTCTATTTCGATCGGGACGGGGGCGCTTTTATCACCAAGACCCAGTTTGAGCTCGATCCTTCGAATCCAGACTACATCAGAGTCTTTCTTCCCTATGCCACACACAGCGTGGATGTGCCCGATACCGGTCAGTATGCCACCTGGTATGATTACAACTACATGAACTGGATCTTTTATCATTCCACCCAGGCCCAACGGGATGGTTTGAAGGCCATGCACGACGACGCGGACACAAGAGGGCTATTCATAAGGATTCTGTCGGCCCAGAAAGCGGTCAAAGAGGCCATCCAGGCCAATCCCGATATGCGGTTCGGCCTCATGAGGTTCGATGGGAGCAAGGGAGGAAAGATCATAGCCCCCATTCCCTCAGATATCGATACGCTCAACACCGCCATTGACAGCCTCTGGCCGGGGGGGTCTACCCCTTTAGCCGAGACTCTGGAAGATGCCTGGGACTATTTTTCAGATCAGAATAACAGCCCCATCGAATACGGGTGCCAGAAAAACTTCGTCATTGTCATGACAGATGGCCAGCCAACCATGGATGCCAACAACCTGAGTGCTGACATGAAAAAGGACTGGGACGGCGACAGCGGGGGTACCGAGGGGAACGGCTGGGAAGGGAATGAAGAAGACCGGTACGCTGGACAGGGTTCGGACTACCTGGACGACATCGCCTACTACATGTACCAAAACGACGCGTCGGATTTTGATGGAACCCAGAACGTGAGCACCTATACCATTGGTTTCATCATCGATAGGCCCCTGCTCCTGGAGACGGCTTTCAATGGCAACGGCCTCCCGGGTCAAGAGGCCGAGTGGGATAACCCGGCAAGCCCCGTTTACCACAGGTACTTCTATAGGGCTCGAGATCGTGAAGGCCTCAGGGAGTCGCTCAGAGAGGCTATGAGAGAGATCTCCACCTCCGTGTCCTCAGGGACTACGGTGGCGGTTTCCAGCGTGAGCGGTACGGATGATCTCATCTTTCGCGCATCATTCCACCCGGTGGGTTGGAAGGGTTTCCTGGAAGCATTCGAGGCCAAAGATAGTCCGGACTTTGAACTCGGCGATGCCAAGTGGGAGGCAGGAGAGAAATTGAACGGCATGGATTTGGACGACCGCAGTGTGTGGACCGCCCTGAAGAGCTCGACGGGGATCGATACCAAGGTTCCGTTCACCGAGGACAATGTAACGACAAAAGATGGGGACAACAACGCGCTCTTTAGGCTCCTGGAGGCAGGCAATGCCGATGAAGGGAGAGACATCATCAGATTCATTCGTGGGGCCCATGTGGACGGCTTCCGGGACCGTGAGGAACACAGGCTCGCAGACATCGTCTACTCCACGCCGGTCGTGGTTGGCCCCCCGAATGGGTACTATAATGATCCCACATACATTCAGTTTCGGCGCAACCATGGGACGAGAGAAAGGATGCTCTACGTGGGGGCAAACGACGGGATGCTCCACGCCTTCCAAGTCGACGAGCCCGATGGAGGAGAGGAGGTGTGGGCCTTTATTCCCAATAATCTCCTGGGCAGATTGAAGGATCTTACGCACCCAGATTACTGCCATGAGTATTTTGTGGACCTGACACCGACTGTGGCGGATGTCTTTATCGATCCTGACGGGGCGGGGTCAGAACCCCGGCAGTGGAGAACCCTCCTGATTGGGGGAGAAAGGGAAGGGGGGAATGCCTATTTTGCCCTCGACGTCACAGATCCCCGCCCAGATCAGTTTAAGCCCCTGTGGGAGTTTTCCGACGACCGTCTCGGAGAGAGCTGGTCCATTCCTGCCGTGGAGAAAATCAATCTCGGTGAGGGCAAAGGGGACAAGTGGCTTGCCTTTGTGGGCAATGGATTCAACCGGAGTTCTGGAGAGGGATACCTCTTTGCCATTGATCTGGAATCGGGGGAGAATCTTGAAGGAACTCCCCTTCAGGTTTCCTCTGAAACCCCGAATGTCCTGTCCAGCCCAACGGCCGTGGACATCAATGAAGACGATTACGCAGACAGTCTCTTTGCGGGAGACCTCCGTGGAGGGGTCTGGCGATTCAATATCACCGATCAAGGCGGTCCCAAGACCTATGAACGCCTCGATCCTGCCAACTGGGAAGTTGTGAAGGTTTTCCAGACCTTGCCCAACCAGCCCATCACGCTCCCAGCGGGGCTCTCTTTCTACTGTAACGGCCCCTCTGACCAGAAATGCGAGAGTCTTTTCGTCTACTTCGGTACCGGAAGATTCCTGACAACAGAAGACAAGACCAACGATCATCTTCAGACCTTCTATGCGATTAAGGATGAATACCCCGGGATCACGCGAGATGATCCGGATATGAAAAACCGGAGTGCGTCGGGGGACTGCGAAGGGGTTCCCGACCGGAACAAGATCAAGGGCTGGTATGTCGATCTCCCGCTCGGGGAACGGGTCTCCTCGCCGCCCCTCGTCATCGGAGGGCTGGTCTTCTTTCTCACCTTTGATCCCGAAGACGATGCCTGCAGCTTCGGGGGCACGACTTACCTCTATTATCGGGAATTTGACACGGGATGTGTTCCCGATAAGACCGTATCCAGCGACGATCCGGATCCAGGGGAAGGTGGCCGACCTGTCGGTAAAATCAAGATCGGACCCGGCTATGCCTCAGAAATCGTTTACTACGCCAAGACCCAGGATATGTTGATCCAGACGAGTGAACGCACGATTCACCCTCTGGACGTGACCCTTCCCCGGGGAGGCATCGAAAACTACTCCTGGCGGGAGGTTTTCTACTAGGCTCGGCGGCCAGCATTCAGCTTCTTCATGATTGCATGAGATCGGGTTAGGCCATGCCTCCTGCCGGTTCGCTCTGTGTGGTTCAGACTCTCTCCCTTCTGGAGTATTATTCCTCAGGGGATCATGGCCACAGATTCAGGAAACCCCGCGACCCCGATTGACCCTTAAAACCATT
>CAYGBW010000075.1:0-42523 GCA_964348185.1 uncultured Thermodesulfobacteriota bacterium
GGGCGAGATTCCGCTGTCTGAGGCCGCTAGGCCGAGTTCGGAAGATCGAACGACCGAGCCTTAGAACGGGTCAAAAACTCTGTACAGAGAGGGTCAGGGGCGTTTTTCAGTGACGACTACCGAGAAGAACCCATCGGCCCTCCCCCAGCTCGACACCTGACAGCGCTTCTAACATCTACTCTGACAATGGGATTTGTCTTTTCGGTATGATTCTGTTAGGCTTGCCCGACGGGGAACGGTTTCTCTGTGTCTGTGGTCGCGCATTCCCCGGGCTCAGGACCAACGCAGCGATCTGGTCTATGGAACGGGAATTGCAGCGTCTATCCGGTCTGCGGGTATCCAAAGGGGAAGGAGCGATGCCATGGGAGGCTATGGGGGTAGATTTCTCCAGGTGGATCTCGCAAGGGGCGCCCTGGAGCATTTGACCCTGGGTGAGGAGTTCCTCCAGCGATATATTGGAGGGAGTGGCCTGGGGGCTGGGGTCTTTCTCGATCGTTTTGTCCCCGGTGTCGAGCCTCTATCCCCTGAGAGCCCTCTCATGGTGATGACTGGGCCTTTGACCGGGACAAATTTCCCTGGATCGTCCCGCTTTATCGTCTGCGGCAAATCGCCCCTGACGGGTATTTGGGGAGAGGCTGCCATTGGTGGGAATTTCAGCCCCGAGCTCAAAATGGCAGGGTACGATGGCATGATCGTTCTCGGTGCATCGAGGGAACCGGTTTATCTCGTTATCGAGGATCATCAGGTGGAGCTAAGAGATGCGGGAAATCTCTGGGGGAAAGACACCTATCACACCACCGAATTCCTGAAAGGGGAGTTGGGAAACCGTTACAAGATCCTGTGCATCGGGCAGGCAGGGGAGAACCTGGTCAGGTATGCGGCAATAGCCAATGACAAGGGCCACTTCGCCGGACGCACCGGAATGGGGGCCCTTATGGGCTCTAAGAAATTCAAGGCCATCGCAGTTCACGGAACAAAAAAGGTCCCCATCCAAGATCCCGAGGCCTATTCCAGGGCCTTCAGGGCTGTGACCAAAAGCTGTAAGGAGTCCCTGATAGCCAGAACCCTGCACGAGTTGGGAACCGACGGTGGGATGGACCTGGGGATGATGACCGGGGATGTGCCCATCAGGAACTGGACTGTGGGACAGGACTTGGAGCTTTCAGCCAGACTTGGAGGGCCGGCTCTCAGGCAAAACTACCTGGTCCGGGCCCATGCTTGCTCTTTCTGCCCGATTGCGTGTAAACGGGTGGTAAAGGTGGACGAAGGCCCCTATCGCGTGGAGGAGGGCCCAGGGCCAGAATACGAGACCTGTTGCACCTTCGGGACACTGATCCTCAACAACAATCTCGCGGCAGTGGCCAAGGCCAATGAGCAGTGCAATCGATACGGTATGGATACCATGAGTTGTGGGTCTTCTATCGCGTTCGCCATGGAGTGCTATGAGAAAGGCCTTCTGAGTGTTCAGGACACCGATGGCATTGGGCTCGAGTGGGGAGATATGGGGGCTGTTTTGACCCTTCTCGATAAGATCGCACACCGGCAAGGAATCGGAGACCTCCTGGCGGACGGGACTCGGCGCGCGGCGGAAAGCATCGGTGGCGATGCCCACGACCTTGCGGTCCACGTCAAGGGACTCGAGGTGCCCATGCATGATCCTCGGGGGTTCCATGGGATGGGCCTCGCCTATGCTTACTCCAGCCGAGGCGCCTGCCACAACCAGCACACCGTCCTCCCGGTGGAGCAGGGGTGGGTGATCCGAACCGAACTCGGACTCCAGGAGGATTATCAGCCACAGACGAGTCAGGGCAAGGCTGAGATGGTCTACATCTGCGAGAATTATGGCGTGCTTCTCAATGCCCTGTGCCAATGTCACTTTGTCAACTTTGTCACGGCACCCGAGGACCTCTTGGGTGCCCTGAATGGCGTCACGGGTTGGGAATTCACCTTAGACGATCTCATGGCCTGTGGAGAGAGGATCTGGCTTCTCAAGCGGGGTCTTGTCAATCTCATGGGGGTTACCGATGGGGATGACGTCCTTCCCAAGCGGATCCTCACCCCCCTTGCAGAAGGAGGAGCGGCCGGTTCGGTCCCAGATCTCGAGGGAATGAAGGAGGAATACAAGAAGGTTCGAGGCCTCAACCAGAAGGGCGTCCCATCGCGGAAAAAGCTCGAGGGGGCAGGGTTGGAGGCCCTGGCTGAACGGCTTTATCCATAAATGCAGATCGGGGAGGAGCGAGCCATGGCAGATGAGATCATGTTCTTCAGCGAGGAGTGGGTCAGAAGCTTCAAGGAAGCGGTCCGGAACAGTCCGTCGTACAAGCAGGCGGCCAAAACCTGGGAGGGGGACCTGACCTTGGTCATTCAGGCAGACCCGCGCGCGGGCATCGAATCAGACCTCTATCTCTATATGGACCTCTGGCATGGAGATTGTCGGGATATGCGCGTCGTCTCCCCGGAGGAAGGAGAAGAGGCCAAGTTTGTCATTAGGGGCGCCTACGATCGATGGAAGCAGGTGGCGAAGGGGGAGCTCGACCCCATCAAGGGGATGATGCAGGGAAAACTGAAGCTCAAGGGGGATCTCCCGTACATTGTCCGATACGTGCAGGCGGCCAAGGAGCTCGTGACCTGTACGTCCAAGATCCCCGCCCGGTTCCCCGATGAGTAAGATCCGGTGGGATCGATCATGAGGAGGCGTTGGAGATGCCTTATGATGTGGACCTTTCATTCAACTTCTCGACCCCGACCAAGATCATCTTCGGACTCAACACGGCCCGGGAGGTGCGGATAGAGATCCAGGCTCTGGGGGGCGAAAAGGCCCTCATCGTGACCGATGAGGGGATCACCCGGGCTGGCCTTTTGGATCCGGTCAAAAGGGCTCTGGGGGATCTTTGCGTGGGGGTTTTTTCGGACGTCCCCCAGGACACGGGCGTTCGCGTGGTCAATCGGGCCGCAGAGTTTGCCCGGGGTTTGGACGTGGATAGCCTGGTGAGTTTGGGGGGAGGCAGTGTCATCGATACGGCCAAGGGCCTGGCCATCCTCTTGAAAGAGGGTGGGAGGTTAGAGGACTACCAGGGGATGCACATGCTGAGCCGTCCCCAGACACCCCATATCTGTATCCCCACCACCGCAGGCACGGGCAGTGAGGTCACCTGGGTCGCCGTGGTGAAGGATCACGAGCGGGGTCAGAAAGTGATCCTCTTTGACTATCACCTGGCTCCGAATGCAGCCATCTTGGACCCATTGGTGGTGTCCAGCCTACCCCCCCTCATCTCGGCGTTTACGGGTATGGATGCTCTGACCCACGCCGTGGAGGCCATCCAGGCCCTCGAGCGAGAGCCCATCGCTGATGCCCTCGCCTTGCATGCCATTCGGCTCATCACGACCCACCTTCCCCGATGTGTGGGGAAAGGGGATGATCTCGTGGCCCGGGGGCAGATGCAGATCGCTGCCACGATGGCGGGTATGGCCGCCACCAATGCCATGTACGGTCTGGTCCACGCCATGGCCCACTCGGTAGGGGCCAGGTTTGGTGTCCCCCACGGCCTTGCCAATGCCATCCTCCTCCCCCACGTCATCCTCTACAACCTGGACGCCTGTCCGGACCGTTACGCCATGGTCGCGGAGGCCATGGGGGTGAGGAAGCCCGGCCTCAACGATACCGAGGCCGGCAAAGCCGCAGCCGAGGCGATCTGGGACCTCACCGAAAGGATCGGACTCCCCCAGAGATTGCGCCAGGTCCATGTGACGCGAGATGGACTGAAGGGGTGCGCGTTGCTCTCTCTCACAGATGGCGCAATCGTGTATAATCCCAAGCCGGTCTTCGATGGAGAAGAGGTTTTGAAGATCTACGAGGAAGCATGGTGACGTCGCAAGTTCACGGCTCTATGCCTGAAATCGAACTCGCCCAGGGAGTCGAATCTGAAGGCCTTCCAGAGATGCTGGCCATCCTCCTGCGGCAGAACCTGGAGCAGAATCCAGACAAGGGTAAGGACTTCAACGCCCTGCACATCGGGGTGGGGCTGAGGGTCATCGATCTGAATATGGAGTTAACGCTGGCCTTCCAAAAGGGACGCCTCGTCATCTACAACGGGTTGGTGGAGGGACCGAAAATCATCATCACCACGGATTCGGAGACGGTCTTAGACCTCAACCTGATCCAGGTGAAGTTCGGTCTTCCATGGTATTTTGATGCCCAGGGGAGGAGAATCCTAAAGAGCCTCTTTTCAGGTCGTTTGAAAATCCACGGGATGTTCGTCCACATGGGGAGCCTGACTCGCTTGACCAAAGTCATGTCAGTGCGCTGAATCCGTTGGGATTTTGCTCTGAATGACATCCTTTTTCATGACGTCCCCTATCTCAAAAAGGGCAGTACGCCAGGCATAATCGAGATTCTTATCGGCAATTGTCCCACGAGGTCTCCATCCATATCAATGAAAACGACTTCACTCGATTCGGCTTCTACCCGTCTTGCTCGCGTTATCTGAACATGGGGATTCGACAGATGGGTACCCGCACGGAGTCTGGGGAGGTTCATAACGGCCTCCCATCTTCCGATATCTCCAAACAACACCACGTCAAACCAGCCATCGTTCAATTCCGCTGAAGGAGCTGGAAACAAACCCCCTCCAAAATAACGACCATTTGCCACGATGAAGTTGTTTAGAACCCCTGAATTCCATTCCCCCTCGTCCAATCGATATCGAATCGTTTTGTTTTGATAGCGGAAAAGGGCCACCAAGATTGCCCACAGGAAAGAAATCCTTCCCCCAAACCTCTTCGTGGTGCGGTTTACCCTTTCCACGACGGCTCCACCGATCCCAAAATCCAGAATATTGATAAAGTGGCGTACGACTTGACTGCCCTCCAGTGACAGAAATCTGGCCTCCCCCACGTCAATTTTCTGGGGTTGAACCCGGGTCAGTTGGTTGACCGCGTCCGCTGTCCCTGATGGAAACCCGAGTGTTTTTGCAAAATCTGCTCCCGTTCCGATTTCCAGCACTCCCAACGCAACCTCCTGCCTGAGCAACCTTCCCTGGTGGAACAGTCCGTTCAGTACGCCATTTAGCGTTCCGTCTCCTCCCACGCAAATAATCCGGTCATATCCCCTGAGGACTCCCTCTCGGGCTAGTTGAGTCTCATGTAAAGGTTTCTCTGTAAACACCGTCTCAAATTCGAATGGGTATGTGGATTCAAGCAGTTCCTGAATAGCTGGCCAGCGTTTCTTCGTGGCACCGTTTGCGGATTCGGGATTAACGATGAACCTCGTTCTCATGAGGCGTTTCCCCACGGAAATGCTCGGTGAGTCTAATCCGAGATCTGTACCGGTCGATTTGCCCTTGGTTTTCTTCAGCTGACCACCCAAGACGCGCTTGCATACGACGCGCAACTTCCCCGTGCACCTCTAGGCCTTGACGGTTTAGCAACGAAAACAGCGGAGCCCGCCGGATCAAGAAATCCTCCAGGGACAGGGTCATTTCGTGATCGATGGTGTAAGACAATTCCCCCCAGACATAGGGCAGGTGGGGATGAATTCGGTCGAATGCGTTGGGTGTTTCTTCAAACTTCGCGAGCACCTTTGGGATGTTTGCCCCGTACCTTTCGATCAGATGTTCAGCGACCTCCCCATCAAAGCCGTACGTATCAACCCCTCGGGATATCCATTTCCGTTGAAACTCTTCATAATCCTGAATTTCGCCGCCCCACAACGGTACCGTATCCGTGATACAATTGGGGTTGCGAGCCGTCACATGAAAGGAGGTCGCCAGGCGCCGCGTCAAACGGTCCACCATGTGTTTTGCCATCTTCCGGTAGGTCGTCAATTTACCGCCAACAATCGAGAAGAAATTCTCCGGCCCCTCAAAAATCTGATACTCCCGGCTAACCTGAGACGGGGCCTTATCCCCTTCAAAAATGAGAGGCCTCAGTCCAGCAAATGTGGAGAGAATACGAGCATCGGTTAGATGGGCCTTTGGGAAATAGTAATTGAATGATTCCAGGAGGTAGTCCACATCGCTACGCTCGACAGAGATTTGGTCGGGATCACCGCTGTAATCCGTATCGGTCGTTCCCAACAGGACGATCTTTTTCCATGGTATAGCAAAAATAGGCCTGCCGTCCTGAATGGCAAATTGCATGAAGGCATGTCGAAGGGGTAGGTCTTCCGTAGAGACGATGATGTGCACGCCTTTGGTCAGGCGAACTCGTCGCTCTTTTTGTTTGAGTAGGGCCTGTCGGACATGATCGCTCCATGGGCCTGCTGCATTGGCCACGACACGGGACTTGATGGAGATTTCTTCGCCACTGAGCTGATCTTTTGCCAGGACGCCAGCCATCCTGCGGTTTTGCATGATTGCGTCTGCTGCCATGACATGGTTGGCGACAAGGGCCCCGTGTTGCGCTGCGGATTGGACGGTCGACATCACCAACCGAAAATCGTCTCCCCAACAGTCGGAGTATTCTGCGGCCTTTCGAAGTCCATCCTGACGGTATCCGGGCTCCATGTCATGGAGTTCCTCAGCCGAAACCATTCGATAACGCCCAATGTTTCTGTCAGAAGCCAGAATATCATACAAGAACATGCCGATATGGATGAGTATCGCTGGCGGCCTCGACCCCCGGTACACAGGCAGTAGACACCTCATGGGATAGACCAGATGAGGGGCCAACCCCCTAAGGATTTTCCGTTCCACCAAGGCCTCGTGGACCAGTCCGAATTGCAGTTGTCTCAGGTAACGGAATCCACCGTGAACCAATTTGGAAGACTTGCTGCTCGTGCCCGCACCAAAATCGTCTTTTTCGATCAGAGCGGTTTTCAATCCACGAAGCGCGGCATCCCGAGCAATTCCAGCGCCCGTAATCCCCCCGCCGATTACCAAGACATCAAAAGTCTCCTCATCCATCTGCTCTAGGATGCGTTGGCGTGCCTCCGGAGAGAGATTCAAGGTTGTTTTTTCCCCCTCTTGGTCTTTCATCCGATTCATGACGAAACACTTCTACTTATCGGATTTTTGCTTGGATTCTTGAAAGGGCGCTCCCTTCCAGATCCGAGATATCACGATCCAAAATCCTTCAACCTGGCTTAGGGCTCCGGGGTAATTCCCATTCTCACCCAGCCTTATGGCAGGAGCCCCATAGCCACGATTCTGAGGTTACAGAGGAATTTCCCCTTCTGAATCAGGCAGAAGTTTTCGAGGATTTAAGATCCCCTCTGGATCAACCCCTTTCTTCAGGCTTCGAAGCAAACCAAGGCCCTCCTCGCCGATTTCATGCACCAGCCAGGAGCGATGATCCAGACCAATGCCGTGGTGATGGCTTATGGCGCCCCCTCCGGCCACGATGGCGTCGGATGCCGCCCTCTTAATCACCCACCACGTCTCCAATTCCTGACCAACATGGGGCGTGGCCAGTAGGATAAAATAGAGAGAGCTGCCCGTTGGGTACATGTGAGAGAGATGTGCCGTGATCACTCCTTTGATGGTCAATTGATCGTATGCCTGCATGACGGCGTTCCGAACGTTCACGTAGAGATTCCAGATATTGTCCCATTCTGTGGCCGTTTCCAGGGTATCCACTAAAATGCCGTAGTCCATCAGAGCATCCCGCAAATAGGGATTTTCAAATCGGTGTCGATACCAGTCCTGTCCGACACGCTGATTGAGATGAAACACGGAAAACGATCTCAGGATCCTCCTGATAGCCTTCCACTCCATCCGAATCCCCTGAGCACTTCCTTCCAGTCCCCAGATTAACATGGAACGGTTTTGGGGGCGAAACCCCCTCTTTTCCAACCAGCCTAGTCCCACGGTTTGTAAGGCGTCTGCAATGAAAGAACCTCTCTTTTCCCTCAGCGAGAAAATGAATTCGGTTTCTTCGGCATCTGATAACCGTAGAACAGCTGGCTTGATTCCAGACTGCAGGATTTGACGCATAGCCTCCACGCCCTCTTCAAATGAACGGAACAGAGCTGCGGTATAGACCTTTCTCTCTGGAACAGGCTTCAGTCGAATTCGGGCCTGGGTAATGATCCCCAAGATTCCTTCGGAACCGATAATCACCTGGGCCAAATCAGGGCCCGTGGCAGCCGCCGGTAAATGGGGCGTCTGCAACAATCCTTTTGGCGTTAGCAACCGAACGCTCTCCACCATGTCCTCTATTTTCCCGTACAGGGTTGATTGCTGCCCTGCCGAACGCGCAGCGACCCAGCCACCCAGGGTGGAAAACTCAAAAGACTCGAGATAATGGGAAAGGGTGAGCCCTTCCGCCTGTAATTCCGCCTCCAGTTTGGGTCCCAAGATGCCCGCCTGCACGTCGGCCACCAGGGACTCCTTTCGGATTGCCAATATCCGATCCATCCCCTTCAGATCGATCACCACCAATCCTCGATGAGTACCCCCGCGGGTGGCCTCTACCCCCCCGGTTACACTCGTACCCCCTCCCCATGGAACGAGGGCGACGCGATGCTCGACCGCCCAGTTGAGTATCTTCCGAATTTCGTCCTCGGTCACCGGGTAGAGAACCGCGTCCGGAACTTCCGGAAAAACCTTTTTCCGGATGCGAATGAGATCGTGATAGCTCTTCCCATAGGTATGAGAGAGCCTCTCCCCTCTTGATAGAGCGATCCGTTGTTTGGGAAGGATTTTCTGGATCCCCTGCAAATCTGACCGTGAAAAATGGTCCGGCGGAAGTTCAATATCGTCAAAAGAAGGAGGGAAAGAGAACGGTTCACCGGGGAAATCCAGTCTCCTTCTCAGATGGGGCCAGAAAAAAGGCCTCTGCCTTAAGTCGTACTCCTTGCCGGGATCGCCCCATCCCCACCATTTTGTTTGATTCAGCCCCATCAAGAATCCCGTTGATCGCTCCTTCGATCGAGTTCGGTCTCCTTAATCATAAACATGGATCGACATCCCTTTGCAAAATTCAGTCCCATTGTTTTGTTTACAGAACATTCGGTTTGCTTTGTTTCCAGATAGTATTTCTAAACAGGGGGGGTGTCAAATAGAGGACGCTTCGGACCCATATGATGGAACAGCGGTGCATGAACAACGACCGAACGAGACCAGCGCTCCAATTCGCTGGTGTATTCAACCTTGACAGTGCAGGTATCCGACTATACTCTAACTATATGAGGGGAAATTCCAAGTATTTTCGATATCCTCTAATCGGTGGGAGGGAAGAGACCATGAAGGCGATCGTTTCCTTTCTCGTATTGGTGTTACACGGCCTGTTTTTCTATAGCGCCTATGCCGGGGAGGATTTGCAAGTCCTGACCCCGGATTGGAAGGCCAAGATCACCTATCAGGTCGTGGATGAGGGTAAGCTCCTGGTTTCGGTCCTGGACAACGAGGAGAATCCGATCCGGGGACTGGAAGCGAAGGATTTTGTCGTCAAAAGGGGCATTAAAGAGGCGAAGATCCTCTCTGCTGAGTCCCTTGAGACGAGCAAAGAGATCCCCCTGAACATCGTCCTCGTGGTGGATAACTCCTTCTCCATGAAGGACCGTCAAGCCGTAAAACCCCTTCTTTCTGCCCTGGAAGCATTCTTCGAAACCGTGCGGCCCATAGACAATATCCACGCGGTCGTTTTTTCAGAAAAAGAGACCATGAAGGTCGGAGAACACACGTTAGATGTAAAGACCTTTCACTCCAGTGAAATCTCAGAACTCCGGGATTTCTTCACCAACGCCTTTGGTCGTGGGATAGCGAGCGGGACCTACCTTTATGAAGCCATGGCGGCTGGAATCGATCTCATCCGGAAGATGCCGGATAAGGATCAAAAATTTCTCGTGGTGTTTTCAGATGGTGAGGATATTAACAGCCAGCTAACCGAAGGGGACGTTGAATCAGAGGCAGCCGGGATCTCGAAGCTTGAGGCGTTTTGTGTCGATTATATGCCGGGACGCAAAATGGACCCCTTTCTCAAATCCTTTGCCGAGACTCATGGCGGCCGTATCTGGAAAGCCAAATCAGCTAAGGAACTCCTACCCATTTTCGAATCCTTTACCACCACCCTCCTCTACCGGTATGTCGTCTCATACAGGGTCCTTGAGCCGCCCCGAGGCACACTGGCCATGGGGCTCACTGAATTGGATTTTGACATCCTTACCATGATAGGGGGTTCCCCCCTGATGAGCACGGTCTTTTTTGAGACCGGCAAGAGCGAGCTTCCAAAATACTATCTCCTTTTTTCGGACCCGGCCCAGACCAAGTCCTTCGATGACAAGAGGCTGACAACCGCACTGGACAGGTACTACAACGTCCTCAATCTCGTTGGCCAGAGGCTCACCCAAAACCCTTCGGCCCAGATCCGAATCGTCGGCTGTAATTCTGATACCGGGGTAGAGAAAGACAATCTCGTTCTTTCCAAGGGCAGGGCTGAGGCTGTGAGGGATTACCTCTCCAGCATCTGGCTTATCGATGACTCTCGCATGAAAATCGAAGCGCGCAATTTGCCCGCAAATCCCACACCGGCGATTGTTCTGGGCAGCCGACCCGAAAACCAGCGGGTAGAGATCATATTCGATTCCATGGAGATGCAGGATGAGATGGCAGAGGAATTCGTCGTGGAGACACACAATACGAGGGAGATCGAAATCGCGTCGCAGATCGCGGCGGAGTACGGCACTGCCAGTTGGGAACTCACCCTCATGGCGGATAATCGGGCGATCAAGACCCTGGAGGGCACAGGAGACCTCAAACCGTCATACACGTTCCCTCTAGGCGAATTCGGCCCCGAAAAGCTGGCAGCCTTCAGCAACCTAGAGGCCCATATCAGGGTGGTCGATATCCATGGTGATGCCCTTGAAACTGCTGCCGGTCCAATTCCCATCAGGGTTTCGAAGAAGGAGGTGGTCCATGAACTCGTCGGTCCGCCCCATGGGTCGGTGGCCTTGGAGCCTGAAACCCTGACCATCGAGGAGTTGACCACAATCGATAGCTCACCCCTTCTAAACTATGTATTCTTTGAAACCGGTGAAAGCGAGATCTCCGACCGGTACACGGTCTTTGCGAATCAGGCCGATACCCAAGCCTTTGATGAAAGCAATCTGAAGGGCACCATGGAGAAGTACCAGCATATACTGAACATTATCGGCAAGCGTCTTGTTGCGAATCCCGAGGCCAGTATAAGGATTGTCGGCTGCAACGCGAATCGGGGAGTGGAACGGGGCCGGACAGATGTTTCAAGGAGCCGGGCAGAAGCCGTACGCGCCTATTTGAGGTATATCTGGGGAATCGATTCATGGCGGATGGAGGTGGAGGCCCGTAACCTACCGGCTGTTGCGAGCACTGGCAGCGTAGAGGAGGGAAGGGCCGAAAACCAGCGGGTGGAGATCTATTCGGATTCTCCCGAAATTCTCGACACCATAGAAAGCACCTATGTGCAAGAGATCACCGACGCGAAAGAAATCCGGATCGTGCCACAAATCCAGGCGGGTTATGACCTTACTCACTGGACGATCGAGCTGACGGGTGATGGAGCGTTGATTGGGTCCCTGGAGGGTGAAGGCGATCTTCTCCCGACGTACACCTATGCTCTTGAAGACATTGGGCTCCGCAAGCTTGGCTCCTACAGGGGGATTCAGGCAGGTATCGCGGTCGAAGACAAAAAGGGGCAGGTCCTTCAAGCGGCTGCCGATATTTCAGTCCGGTTCATCAAGCGGGAAGAGCGCGTTGCCCAGAAAATGGGCTACAAGGTGCTGGAAAAATATGCCCTCATCCTCTTTGATTTCGACAGTGCGGATATAAAGGCACGGAACCGGGTCGTTCTTGACCGGATCATCGAGAGAATCAAGGAGGTTCCCGATGCCAGGGTGACGATTACCGGCCATACGGATACCATTGGCAACGAACAATACAATGTCGACCTCTCAACGCGGCGGGCAAAGGCGGCTTACGATCAGATTCTGGCCAGCGGAGTGGCGGCGAGTGAGCGCATCACCGTTGCAGGCGCTGGCCCCTACGATCCTCTGTTTGACAACGGTCTGCCCGAAGGCAGGGCCCTCAATCGGACGGTGACTATCACCCTTGAGTATGAGGCAGTCGAGTAGAGACCGAACGTGGGCCGAGACGTTCGCTCTGTGCGTCTTCTTCTACAGGGAGGGGGGAATTCATGGAATGATCGCAACCGTGGGCACGGGGGAGTTCAGCTTTTTCGTGTCGTTCCCCGTCAATCTTGCCCTGTCTTGTGAAACTCGAAAGCGCTCGGGAGTAGTGTTTCAAGGCTTTCGATGGCCACCTCGCCGTCGGTATTCGACATCAGAACAACCGCGTCCCTCCCGAATTCGGCGATCACCTGTCTGCACATCCCGCATGGCGGTATGGGTGTCGGGTAGTCCGCCACCACAGCGACGGCCCTTACCGATCTGTGGCCGGCACTGACGGCCCCCAAAACCGCGGCTCTTTCCGCACATATGGTCGCACCGTACGAGGCATTCTCCACGTTACTTCCCGTGAAGGTCTGACCGTCCTCGGTCAAGACCGCTGCACCCACGTTAAAGGACGAGTATGGCGCATACGCTCGTTGACGCGCCTCCAACGCGGCAGACAGCAGGTCAACCGAAACCTCCTTCGGTAGCTGACCTTCTGGGACCGTAGACAACCATTTCGCCTTGATTTGGTTGAGCGTCAACGACGATTTCACTTTCCTGCTCCTCCATCAGGTTTCGACTCTTGGGTTTCCCTTTCTTCCAAGAACCTCATCAGGGCAGCGTTAAAGGCTCCGGGCTGCTCCACATTGGAGAGATGGGCGGCAGACCGCAGTATGACGAGCCTGGACCCTGGGATACGCTCGTGCATGGCCTCTGAGGCAGCCACCGGCGTCCCGGGATCGCCCTCCCCCACGATGATCAGGGTGGGGATCTTCACTTGGGAGAGTCGCTCCAGATAATTGAGCCCCCGGATCGCTTCACTGCAGCCGATATAGCCCGTCACCGGCGTAGCCAGGAAATGCTTTCGGATTAATGCCACCCCCTGGGACTCCTGGCTGAGATAGGCCGGGGTAAACCAACGCTCCAGGGTCGACTGCACCAGGGCTTGCATCCCTCTGCTGCGGGCCGTATCGATACGCTCCTGCCATACCGGCTGGGCCTCCCACGGAATAATGGCGGCAGTATCACACAGGGCTAGGCTCTTGAGGCGATCGGCATGATTCAGGGCGAGGCACTGGCCGATCATCCCGCCCATGGACAGCCCGACCCAGTGGACGACACCGATGCGAAGGGCATCCAATAAACCCACGGCGTCTTCCCCCAGCTGATCCAAGGTATATGCCTCTGCCGGCGCATCGCTGCCGCCGTGGCCACGAGTGTCGTACCGGAGGACCTGGTAATGTGGTTCCAGAGGCTCCATCTGGGGGTCCCACATGGCAAGACTGGACCCCAGGGAATGGCTCAGAGCCACGACTGGAGCCCCCCTTTTGCCAGACAGTTCGTAATTCATCTGAATGCCGTTGGCTTTGATCAGCATCGTGTCGCCTCCCCTAGGGTAAGGCTTCCCCTGCGTTCATCGTAAACAGATCATCCCCTCAGGCAGAGATTTCCCCTCCCCCGGGCCATCACCTGCTGCAAGATCTTTGGCAAACCCGATTTGGGGATTCTCGACAAACCGATATCCTAGGTTATCTCTCTGCCAAAGTCAAGATAACCGCCACTGGAGTTTCCGGACTTTCTCAGCCAAATCCCTTTGAGCGTTCCCTAAAATCCTTCGTGCTAACGAATCTTAGGCGAAGGGTCAGATTAGTCTCGGCGGGATTTGGGGAGCAGCCCGTCAAGGCCTGCCGGGGTTCCTGGAGATTTTTCTTGACTATTGGAAGATTTTTTTCTTTAATGTCTTAACGGTCATCGACCCGGAGCAGGACAACGAATCGTCATTCCGGGCGTCACGCTTGAGAATGTGATCAAAACGCATGGACGGTCGGGGTGGCCAGTGAAACGAGCTTCAGACAAGGGGACGGACAAGGTTTCTTCAGCATCGGTCCAGAGGGGGCAGAAAGGCCTACCCCTCTGAAAAGGAGGTGAGAGACAAAAGGACAAACACTCACGAAAGGGGGTGAGAGACGAGAGAGTCATTGGGGAATTGGATTGTGGGAAGAACGAACGGATTGAGCGAAAACGACCCAAAGAGGAATCTATCTTTCAAGGAGGGGAAAAAGATGAAAAAACTCATGATTGTCTTCCTATCGCTGTGTTTCCTGATGTCCTTCGCAGTCGGTACGAGTGCTGCAAAACTACGATTTGCCTTTATGCCAGGAATTGCGGATCCCTTCTACTTCACTATGGAAAAAGGGGCCAAGGCTAAGGCAAAGGAACTCGGTGTGGAGCTCATCATCGGAGAATACCCCAAAGCCTGGGGACCGGAATATCAGGTTCCAATTCTCAAGGCTCTGGTTGCCCGGGGGGATATCGATCTGCTCTTTACGGCTCCTACCTCAACCGAGGCCTTGATTCCGGTTTTGAAAGAGATTCACGATAGCGGAATTCCGGTTATCACGGTGGATACCTACCTGGGAGATGGGGACTATTCCAAACCGAGCAACTACAGTTTCCCCCTGTCATATATCGGAACCGACAATTTCCTGGGCGGTCAGGTGGTTGCTGGAGCCCTCGCCATCATGCTCGGCGGAAAAGGGAAGGTGTTTCTGGAGAATACCAACCCTGACGTCTCCAGTGTCATCGGTCGAGAAAAGGGTTTCCGAGAAGGCCTGAAGATATTTCCCGATATGGAACTGGTCGGGGTAGAGTATTGCCTCGATGTTCAGGAAACCGCGGCGGCTCAGGTGAGTGCTGCACTGCAAAAACACCCTGATCTCGCCGGAGTCTTTGGGGTGAATGTATTTAGTGCGCAAGGTGCCTATCAGGCGGTCGTCAGTGCGGGTCTCCAAGGGGCGGTCAAGATAGCCACTTGGGATGCGACTGAGACCCTTATTGCCGGTTTGAGAAAGGGCGAAGTCGACCTGATTTTGGCGCAGATGCCGGCAGAGATGGGATCGTTGTGTGTCGAATGGGGGGTAAAACATCTCAACGAAGGTGCCGAAATACCCAAGAAGGTCATCCCTGGTTTCTTTGTTTTTACCAAGGATAACGTTAATGATCCTGAGGCGCAACAATACATCTACAAGTAAGATGAAGCGAAGAACCACAGAGTAAGGTGTACGATTGGACGACAGGGGGTGAATTGCTCCCTGTCGTCTCATTCTTTTCGAGGCGGGATTCTTTTTGAAAGGGCTCGATTATTCGATTTCTCTGGGAATGAACCGAATCAGACAGAGCAGAGTCATTGCCTTTGTGGGCCGGAATTGGGCTTCGCTCTTTTTGGTCTCGATGCTAATCCTATTCAGTTTCTTGGGCGAGAACTTCTTCGGTCTGAAAAACTTTACCATTATCGTTCTGGGAGTTACCTCGCTCCTGTTACTGGCCGCTGGAGAGACCTTTGTGATCGTCAGTGGGGGGATCGATCTTTCCATCGGTTTTGTCATGGGATTTGTTTGCGTCAGCTCGGCCATTATTATGCGAGATCTATATGCCGCCGGTTATTCCCAAGCCATCAGCATATTGGCCGGCTCTTTTATCGGTCTTTTTTTGGGACTTATTCCCGGATTTATCAACGGGCTCTTGATTGCCAGGTTCAGGGTTCCTCCCTTTATCGCTACCCTGGGTATGTGGGGTGTTGCCAACGGCATGGCCTGGCGGCTCTCCGAGGGCTTCCCTGTTGCCTTCCTACCCCCTCAGGTAAGAGAAATCGGCATGGCGTACGTGGCCTATTTCTCTTCTAAAAAAGGCTTTTCTCTTTTTCAGAGGCCGGTGCTGACCGAACGATCGGATATTTTGGATCTGGTCAAAATCGTTCCCGTTCCTGTGCTCTTGATCACGATTATTCTGCTTGTCTTTGCCTTCATTCTATCCCGCACCCGGTTTGGCCAGCACACCTACGCCATCGGAGGCAAGGTCGATGCTGCCATCCGGGCTGGGATCAATGTTCCCTGGCATTTGATCAAAGTCTATTTGGTTTCTTCCTTCTTTGCTTCCTGTGCCGGGGTCTTGCTGGTGTTTAAACTGGATATGGGCGTCCACACCCAGTACACCTCCAGCTACGAGCTTTTTGCCATTGCGGCGGTGGTTATTGGCGGAGCCAGTCTGATGGGAGGAAAGGGAAGTATCTGGGGCACGGTAGTCGGGGTACTCTTGATCGGAACGTTGAATAACGGTCTGATGATGATGGGTTTACCCATTTTTTATCGCTATATAGCCATCGGTTGTATCCTGATTGCCGCGGTCCTCATTGATCAATTCTTCCCCGAGCTGGTGTATAGAGAATGATAGAACAACAGAAAGCAAGAAATCTATATATCCATATCCTCAGAAGGTGGACCCTCTTCTTTCTGGCTGCTGAGATCGTTTTTTTCAGCATCGTGGGAACCAACTATTTCAGTCTGAATAATCTCCAGAATATCCTCCTTGCATCCACCACAGTCCTTCTGTTGGCCACGGGCGAGACCTTTGTGATTATTACCGGAGGAATCGATCTGTCGGTTGGGTTCATGGTCGGTTTCAGCTCGGTTGTCTGTGCCAAAGTGATGGTCGATCTGGAGGCGGCCGGGCTTTCCCAGCCGTTAGCGATTTCTTCAGGTATCATGGCTGCCCTCCTATTGGGTCTGATCCCGGGGTGGGTCAATGGAGTCCTGGTAGCCAGGTTAAGGGTTCCTCCTTTTATTGCGACTTTTGGGATGTACGGCATTGCCTATGGTTCTGCCGAAATCATCTGTGATAATGTTCCCGTGCATAATTTGCCCACGTCTCTCGGCGCTCTGGGCCACGGCTATCTTTTCTACTGGCTTCCCGGAAAAGCTTTGAGTTTCCTCAGCAAGCCGGAGAATCTGACCCGGTTGGAAATGAAGAATCTGGTCTCGATTATTCCCAATGTCACGGTGATTACCTTTGTATTTATCGGCATCTTCGCCTTTATCTTGGCCAAGACGAAGTTTGGCCAACATACCTATGCCATCGGGGGCAGCATGAATGCCGCCGAACGAGCCGGGGTCAATGTGAAGGCTCATTTAATCAGAGTCTATATGATTTCGTCCTTTTTCGCCTCCCTCGCTGGCGTGACTTATGTTCTGCGCTTCATCACCGGCAGAGCACCAGCTGGCAGTGCGCGCTTGCTCGATGCGGTCGTTGCCGTGGTTATCGGCGGCGCTAGCTTGTATGGAGGCACCGGGACGATTTCGGGAACCGTCATCGGAGCCCTGATTATTGGAGTCTTGGAGATAGGACTGGTTAATTTGGGTATCCCGACCTATAATCTGTACATTGCCGTGGGATGTATCCTTATTTTTGCTGTTCTCGTTGATCAGTTCTTTCCAGAACTGGTCCATAGAGAGGATTGAAGGCGGTGAGGATGAGATGGAACCCCTGTTGGAAGTCAGAAACATCACCAAAAGGTTTGGCGGGTTAGTCGCTGTAGATAACATGGATATGCAGGTTTTCCCTGGAGAGGTTGTGGGGATCCTGGGAGATAACGGTGCGGGTAAGTCAACGTTGATTAAGGTAATCTCCGGGGTTTACCATGCCGATGCGGGAGAAATCCTTTTTGAAGGTAAACGCGTTCGCATCGACAATCCCATGGAGGCCTTGAAAATAGGGATAGAAACCATTTATCAGGACCTGGCCCTGGCCGAAAATCTCAATGTTTACGCTAATATTTTCTTGGGCCGAGAAAAGCTGAAGAGGTTCTTAGGTTTGGTTAAAGTGCTAGACCATGAGTTTATGCTCAAGGAGTCCAAGGAAGTACTGGACCAGTTACAGATTGAGGTTCCCTCCCTGAGGAACAAGATCATGACCCTATCTGGGGGTCAGCGGCAGGCGGTGGCCATCTCCCGTTCAATCTACTGGAACGCAAAATTCTTAATCATGGATGAACCGACCGCGGCTTTGGGGGTCGTGGAACAAAAAAAGGTCTTGGATTTGGTGAAAACGTTAAGCTCCCAGGGCGTGCCGGTCATAATCATTAGCCATCAGCTCCATGATGTTTTTTCTGTAGCCAAACGGTTGGTCATCATGCGCCGGGGTAAGAAAATCGCGGAAAGAGTCACGGAAAAGACAACGCCCGATGAAGTCGTGGGATTAATCGTCGGTTCCTTACCTGGGGATTACGAAAACCTAGACGGGAATCAAAGCGCGGGCTCTCAGCGCACCTGAGCTGGTGTATCGATCAAGAAAAACCGCAGGGGCTCGGACATGAAACGGAGTGAGATTAACGCTCTCATAAGGGATGCGATCACTTTTCTCGATGAGATGGCTTTTAGGCTTCCCAAGTGGGCATACTGGAAACCCGAGGAATGGAAGCTGAGAGGGCATCAAGTTCAGCAGATCGTGGATCTCATGCTCGGATGGGACATAACGGATTTTGGCGAGGGCGATTTCGGGAAAAAGGGTCTGATTCTTTTCACGATTCGAAACGGGGATTTCAGGGAACGGGACAATCGAAAATGCTACGCGGAAAAAATCATGGTTGTCCGAGAAAATCAGGAGACCCCGTTGCACTTCCACTGGACCAAAATGGAGGACATCATAAACCGGGGTGGTGGCAACCTGGTCATGGAGTTGTGTGGTTCCACCGAAGACGAGCAGCTTTCTGACAAACCGGTTGCGGTTAGGGTGGATGAAATCCTAAGAACCGTCGAGCCCATGGGCCAGATCATCCTTGCACCCGGTGAAAGCATCGGTATCGAGCCGCGGCTCTATCACCGTTTCTATGGTGAAGAGGGAAAGGGTAGAGTACTGGTTGGAGAGGTCAGTTCGGTAAACGATGATACCTCTGATAACCGATTCTATGAATGCCTTGGCCGGTTTCCAGAAATTGAAGAGGATGAAAAGCCTCTCCATCTTCTCGTAACCGACTATCCGAACTACCTGGATAGGGGTTGAGTGTCCACGAGGTTATTCTATTCTCTCTGTCGGCCGCCAAAACCCATGCCCTGGGTGGTGGCCCTCTTTTCTGTTTTTGTCCTTCTCGGTCGCCCCTTTTCCGGCCCAATCCACGAACCCTTCAGATATAGAAGTGGAATCCTTTCCTCCATCGTCGGAGGGGTGCGGCTACTTCGTGGACTTCTGGCTGATCAGCCATCCCTTTCTGTAAAGCGCAACGGCTATCGCGGCATAGCTGCCAATCTCTTCTCCGAGTTCCGCCGGAACAATCCGGCAGATCTGTCGCGTCTGCGGGAGAGCCTCTTGGGATAAGACATCCTTCATCGACGGTTCGAGATAAGGTCGGCACCGCGCAAAAACGCTGCCGAGAACGATGACTTCAGGGTTCAGCACATCCATCAGCAAAGCAAGGGCCTGGCCGAGATAGCGTCCTGAGCGTGCCAGAATCTCTCGCGCCACCGGGTCGCCTGCTGCCGCGGCCCTTCCTACATGCAAAGAGGAGATAGCCTCAATAGACCCCGGATTAAAGGAAACGTTTCCGTTCATCTCCCGTGCCTTGACACGCGCGAGCTGCGCAATTCCTCCTCCGCTGCAAAACCCCTCGAAAGAACCAGCTTTGCCGTGGCCGATCGGACCCTCTGGGGCCAGCCGGATATGGCCGACTTCTCCGGCAAATCCAGATGCTCCTTCATAAAGGTGCCCGTCCAAAATCAGACCGGCACCCATTCCGGTCCCGGCTGTGAGGAAAATCATATTACGGGTACCCCTTCCCGCTCCATAATGCCATTCAGCCAGCGCCCCGGCATTGGCATCGTTCATCAAGAAGGCTTCCCCGCCAAAACGCGCCTCAAGCATGGCGCAAATGGGAATGTCTGTCCAATCTGGCAGATTGGGAGGCCTCTGGATAACCCCGTGTTCACTATCCAGCGGGCCGCCGCATGAAACGCCAAACACGGGATTCTCTCCGGGATCAAGCTCAGTGATCCGGTCAAAGAACCCCTCCAGAGTCTCCTGCACGGTGGTCGTACCAAAAGCGCAGACGGTCTGGACCTTACCCTTCCGACGGGCGACCGTAACGAGTGCACACTTGGTCCCGCCGATATCCAATCCGATAATGGCCATACAGAGCGACCCCGTCCTTGAGGAATCTACAGGCCTTTCCCTCCTCACTCCATCGTGACCGGCCAACCCGTCTAGGCAAACGGAGTGTCGCCGTCGGGGCGAGATTCCGCTGTTTGATCCGCCTCAGGCGGGAGCCTGAGAAGGGGTCAAAAACTTCGTTTCTTTCTAAAATCTCTCAAATTTGTCATAACTGAAGCGGAAAAAGCCAAAAGGAAAAAGACCAGTGTCAACATATCCACCAATTCCGCATTGACATCAAGCCGGGTCAGCGAATCAATCAAGAATTTTATGTAAGAGTTCGGCATATTGTAATGGCCCAGTTTCATTCTTACCTGCCAATGCCATTCCGTGCTCGGACAAAAACCCAGCCCGTACCATATTCCCAAGATGAACCAGGAAGATGCCGTCAATGCCAAAACAATGAGATTTGCCACGCGAGTTTTTTCCCACAACCATCCAAAAAGGTTGAAAGCAATGAGTCCAGAATGAAATATGAAAAAGAATCTATCCAGAAATACGTACATCGGTCATTTCCAAATGTCTCGAAGATTGAGTGACCAGAGATTCCTGGGGTTCTTCACCGCCATAAGTCTAAAACAGCGCAGTCGTCCTCCTTTCTGGATTTGAGACGCACATCACGATTATTTTCGTATTATCACCGCTCCCAAGTGAATTCGGCACTTGGGGTATCGGTTGGCAGCACATCGATGTTCCCCTTATGAGAACGGAAATCTCAAGCATGACCCCTCATCCGTGCCTTTTTCCATTTCTGAAATGCTGGAGGAGTTCGTCTGCATCCAGGGTGTTGAGCACATGATCCTTGCCCAACCACCCCCGCCTCGCCACGGAAACCCCCAGGGCCATGAGGTCTAGGTTCTGGATGACATGGGCATCCGTCCCAACAGCGACTCGGGCTCCTGTTTCCTTGACCATGCGGCACAGGACATCGGTGATCTCCATACGGTTCGGTTGGGCGTTGATCTCCAGAGCGGTGCCGGTGCGGACCGCCTCCTTTACCACCGCCTCCACATCCAGGTCCACGCCCTCCCGCTGGCCGATAAGCCTTCCAGTGAGGTGACCGATGACGTGGACGTGGGGGTTTTGCATGGCACGGACCACACGTTGGGTCTGTTCTGCCCGGGATCGGCTGAACGCCGAGTGGACAGAGGCGATGACTAGATCCAGGGATCTCAAAACCTCATCCGGGTAATCCAGCGTACCGTCTACCCGGATATCGACCTCAGTGCCGCAGAGAAGGCGGATGCCTCGTTCCTCGCGGTTCCACGCCTCAATCTCTTGCCCCTTTTTCTGCAGGTTCTCGGGAGAAACCCCGTGGGCGATCCCCAGAGAGGGACTGTGGTCGGTAATGGCCAGGTATTCATAGCCTCTAGCCTGGGCCGCTTCAGCCAGCTCCCCGATCGTATGGGCCCCATCGCTGTAAATGCTGTGCACGTGGAGGTCACCCTTGAGATCCCCCCCTTCAACCAACCGAGGGAGTCTGTTCTCCGTGGCCGCCTCAACCTCTCCCCGGTCCTCTCTGAGTTCTGGGGGCACGTGGCCCATCTCAAGAAGGGCATACAAGTCCTCCTCCCGTTCTCCCCCCAACCGCTCCCTTTTCTCTTGACGGAAGTACCCGTATTCATTGAGCAGGATTCCCTTCCCCACGGCGATTTCCCGGAGGCGCACATTATGCGCCTTGGACCCGGTGAAGTAGGCCAGCGCAGCGCCGTAGCTCTCCGGGGCCACCACCCTGAGGTCCATTTGGAAGCCCTGGGTATCGAGCACGCTGGTCTTGGTCTTTCCGCGGCCAAGGACCTCGCGGACGTCTTCGAGCTCGACAAATGCCTCCATAATTGCATCAGGGGCTGTGGAGATGGCCAGGAAGTCCAGATCTCCTACGGTCTCCTTGCGACGCCGGAGACTGCCCGCCGCCTCGATTCGAACCAGTCCCTGTACGTCTTTCAACACCTGAATCACGCGGTCCGCCAGGGTCATAGCGTTCCAGAGGTACATCCGGGAACCCCCCTCCCGAAACAGGGAGATCCCCCTGAGCACTTTGGCCTCACTTGTCGATCCCATTCCGGGCAGGGTGCGCAGGCGTCCTTCCCTGGCGGCTCGTTCCAATCCTTCCAGATCCCGAATATCGAGTGCATCGAAAAAGAGCTTTGCCTTCTTGGGGCCCACCCCCTGGATGTTCATCAGCTGGATCAGCCCCTCCGGGATCTTCTCCTTGAGCGCCTCGAGGAGTCGAACCGTCCCGGTCTCCAGGTATTCCTGGGTCTTTGAGGCCAGATCCTTGCCGATACCCGGAATCTCCATAAGATCTCCACGGGCCGCCACCGAAGCCACATCCTCGGCCAAGGATTCTAGATTCTGGGCTGCCCGTCGGTACGCGCGGATCCGAAAAGGGTTCTCCCCCTGGATATCCAGAAGATCCGAAATATCCGAAAAGACCTTTGCAATCTCCAGATTCCTCATCGAGCCTCACCTCTGCCAAGATGTATGGCAGTCTGACTCAGCGCTCCTTCACTTCATAGGTTAAGAGTTTTGCAGATTTTTCCGGGAAATATCAGACCCATGTTGCCAGTTCCAAGACTCAAGGCAAGTCGCTTCATCTGAATTAACGGGGACTGATACGCGCCCGTTGTCGGCGTATGAATTGACTTCCGTGAAGAAATCAAAAGATCCAACCGGGTTCGGAGGGCCGAGCGGCTACGATCGACAAATGCAGCACTGTTGGATAGGCGAAGAGACGCCTTAATCGATGTAGTCGGAATTCCCCTCCTCCTCTTCTGTATATTCAAGTTCGGGATGCTCTACGCCTTCGACTTCGATTCCCGTCTTATCATTAAGCCGTACAATCTTGAATCTGTTGTTTTCAGTATTATAGTAGATTGACAGCCCTGGAACTCTGGATTCTAGGTGCGGGCCGGTATCTTCATGATCCATGAAGTATATTCTGATTCCTATTCTACTACAGATCATCGGACTTGCTTGCTTACCATCAATAAATACCCAGTGTTCTTTCATCTTCCTGTTCTCCCATTCTGATTTCCTTAACCATCACAGCAGTCAGATCGCACATTGAACTCTGACCCCGACTCCTGGATCTCCCTGGTGACCACCTCGTCTCCCTGTGAGACCCGACCCCCTCGAGGACCCGATCTAAACCTGTTGAGGTTTTATGCTAACCAATCCAACACCTGTCGCACCTTGCGGGCCAGTGTAGCCGGCGTAAATGGCTTCTGAAGGGAAAAAACGTCTGACTCCAGAATCCCGTTGTGAGCCATGGCATTGTTAGCGTAGCCTGAAATAAGAAGGCACTTGATGTTGGGGCGCTCGACCCTAAGCCTTTCGGCCAAAACCCTACCCCCCATCTGAGGCATCACAATGTCGGCCAGAAGAAGATGGATCTCCTTCCCATCCTGTTCCTTGACCAATTGCAGCGCTTCGTTGCCATTGGATGCCTCAAGCACCGTATAGCCTTGCTCTCGCAGAGTCCGGGAAGCCACCCTTCGCACGGAGGGCTCATCCTCAACGAGAAGCACCGTCTCTGTTCCCCCGGGGAGGTAGCCGTCTTCGTCACGTTTAGGAAGGGGTCTGGCCTCATCCTTTACCCGGGGCAGATAGACCTCGAATGTCGTCCCCTGCCCGGGCTCGCTGTGGCCCCAGATGTTCCCCCCGCTTTGCTTAACAATCCCGTAGCAGGTTGCAAGCCCAAGGCCTGTTCCTTTTCCCACCTCTTTGGTGGTGAAGAACGGCTCAAAGAGATGGGCCTCGACCTCCTTGGTCATCCCAACCCCCGTGTCAGAGACAGACAACCTGACGTATTCGCCGGGAGTCACTCCCGTATGCCGGGCCGCGTAATCCTGATCGAGGCTGACGTTGGCTGTCTCAATGGTAAGCTTACCCCCTTTGGGCATGGCATCACGGGCGTTGACAGCAAGGTTGACGAGGACTTGCTCCATTTGACCGGGATCCACCCTGACCGACCCGAGTTTCTCGGACGGTCGGGTTACGAGTTCAATATCCTCCCCGATGAGGCGGCGAAGCATCTTGTCCATATCGAGGAGGACGTCGTTGAGGTTGATTACGTGAGGCTCAGTCTCCTGACGGCGAGAGAAGGCCAGAAGTTGTCTGGTGAGTTCGGCGGCCCGATTGGCCGCTCTCAAGACCTCTTTGAGGTCCTTATACAAACCGTTGGAAGGGTGGAGATCCATCAGCCCTAGCTCGATATAGCCCCGGATTGTTGTCAGCAGGTTGTTGAAGTCGTGAGCTATGCCGCCAGCCAACCGGCCTACACTCTCCATCTTCTGAGACCAGAGAAGTTGCTCTTCCAGGCGCTTGCGCTCGGTGATGTCATGGGCCACGACGGTCACTGTGACCGGCCTGCCCGCCTCACGGTTCACGCGCATGTTGCTCAGAATCCAGATCTCCCGACCATCCTTCGTCTTGACCTTGTACTCCATCGTCTCCGGAACGGCCTGACCGACCAAGATCTTCGTCCACCTCAGAGCCTGTTGCTCCTTGCTCACCTCGTCAGCGAGGATGTCAAATACATTCATGGCCAGAAGCTCCTCCCGCGAGTAACCCAGATACTGGCACACCACGTCGTTGACGCTCATGAACTTGGTATCCCTCATATCAATTTCATAGATGCCCGCTGGGGCATGCTGGACCAGGTCCCGGTATCTGGCTTCGCTCTCAAGCAGGGCCCCCTCCGCTCGTTTGCGCTGGAAATAACTTGCTATCATCTCGCTAGCAACTCGAAGGAGTCGCAAATCCTTATCGCGCCACACTCGGCACTGCTCCGTATCATCAAAACCCATGAATCCCATAAGTCCACCTTCGCGAGAACCAATCGGCACGACAAGGACGGAGCGTATGTTCTGGGATTGAAGGATCGTTCTTTCCGAACTGGCCTCTTCAGGCAGAGCATCGACATCGAATATCAGAATATTCTCGTCCCTCCTGAGCTTCTCCAGCCACCAAGGGAACAGAGACATATCCAGATCCTGGAGGTTTTCTATCTGGGGGGCCGTTTTGGCATCGCACCACTCGTGTGTATTATCCGACTTTCTGCCCCCCTCTCGGAATTGGAAACAGTAGGCCCGATTCGCCGCAACGGCTTCACCAAGAATTTTCAGGACCTGATTCAAATCGACTCCTATTCCAGAAACAAACAGTTTTGATATCTCAGCCAAGGCAGTCTCTATGTCGACACGGTCTCGAATTTGATCCTCCACCTCTTTCCGAAGCGCCTCTGCCTGTTTTAACTCACCCAGACGGTTGCGCAGTTTTTGCAAGTCCGCAATGAGCTGTTTTTTTGTTTTGTCTCCGTCTTTCATACAGACCCCCTGGGCTAGACATCCATTCGCCCCGGCCCTTGCTCAAATAGGATAAAAAGATAGCAGAACCCCGAACAGGAAAGAGTCTCCACGAAGTATAACACGCACGGATAACGGGATAAACATCCCCTTACCTCGGGGGCAAATCCTTAGTCAATACAAGCAGTTTTTCTGTAAACCCCTTCAGGGGCGACAAAACGGAGAACCTATAAGGGCTGCAGTTGTTGCGCAGGATGTCTTTAACCGGGAGGAAATGGAACAGGAACCTCTTGAGACCCAAACACCGTTTGCCAGGCGAAAACTGGCATTTCGGCGACCTTGTGTCTTAGTTAAGACTTAAGGTGTGTTCTCTTATGAATCTCTTGATAATCTTGTTCAACCGGACAAATCCTTCGTGAGTTTTTGGATGATGAAAGGGAAAACAAAAGAAGTCCACCCTGAAGGTTTTCGGATTGAATCTATCAAGAGACCGAACGCCCATTTGATTTAACCCTGACCCCAGAAGGGCCATAATTCGATCTGCTATTTGGGGGTCACCGCCCTTAACAGTACACATTGCAGAGGTCAACTCCCCTGCACTCTCGAAAGACCCGAGAACGTGACGGTGAAGAAAATACACGGCCACATCCCTGGAATCGCTTCTTTCGTCAAGAATGGTCGGGTTAATGCCCGAGGGAAAGACTTTTAAAGGAAAAAAACGTTGCAAAGTCTTTATCAAGGCACCATATGTGTCTCCACAAATTAATGACATTCGGTCGTCCAACAATCCGTTTTCTATAGCGAAATCCCTGGCAACGATAAATGCTGATGCTATGGAGGCTGCACACAGTAAATCTTCAGCATTTGTTTCACAATTTCCATCTTTGAATGTGGCTTTCGCCAATCTCCCCACTTCCAATCCCGGAGCATCCGGCATATTTTCTGATACTTTCTCCAAACTTAAATATTCCGAGCTGGCAACTTCTTCCGTCTTTTTGAAGGGAAACAAAGTCATAGTAGTAATGACTTTACCGGATCTTATAGCCAAAGCTACAATATCTCCTGGATTCCTACGTTGGACATAATTTCTTGCTCTCTTCATTTCAAACGTAGAACAGTACTGAGAATACATCTGTTGGGTTTTCTCACGCAGCCATTCAAGATTTGAAAACTTACCACTATTGATTAAAAGCAGTGACGCTTCATGTAAAGAGGGTACAAACAGCTTTTTACTATATTCCTCCGAAACCAGTTCATCGATTTGTCGTCTCAACTCAAAGGGAATATTGGCATAGAGAGCAACCAAAGCGAGGATTTGACCAGCAGGGTATTCCTGTTCAGCCCAGCTATACTGCCTTTGTCTGGAATCGGGAGACCGGAGACCAAAGTCCCTATTTCCTCGATTTGTAATCGCAGCGTGATTTTTGATAGGATAATCAGTCGGCCTGAAATCGCCCGGTGTCAAACCTTGTGATACGTTTGACATGGTTTGGCCTCCTGATGGTGGGGGACCCTATTCGTCCGGAAGGTTCTCAGCAAATATCGTACCGATGTGTTTCTGTAAAGGATTTCATCAGAATCGGCGGGAAATCTCCCATTCGGGATGCCATCAAGCCGGGTTTTTTGGTATTCGGTTGCGAAAGTCGATTGCGAGTTTGTACTTCGTTTGTCAAATATTTGACGCTAAGAAGCCTTTACCCCTTTGTGCTTTCCTAAGGGATGGAGAGTCGGAGGAATGGATGGCTGTTGGATGATCTGCCTATGTTATGAAAGAGACTCGTAAAAGCCTCGATCAGGCGTGCAAGTAGCGGGGCGACAGCACGACTCTCTGGCTTGATTGATTGCAGAGAATGAATGATCGGTTGGATAGAGCCCGGAGGGTTGCTTGATGGAAATCACGCGGTTTGAGGATCCCAGAGTCCGTTTTCCTACTGGGCGTGCCAGAATTTTGGCGTTGGCCCAAAGGCACGTGTCAGAGAACCTGGGTTTTCCTGGCAGACTGTGAACACAGTCGGTCAACCGGGGAAGAACTCAGGAAGGGGTGTCCCGATTCAGCACGCAATCATCTCAGAATTCTTCGGCCCATTTTATGGCCTCAGGGAGTTTTTCCACGACGTCAGTCGCCGTAAAGCTATATCCCCTCTCTTTTTGGACAAAATCACCTGATAAGCCGGTCACAAAAACGGCTGCCAAGCACGCTTCAAATAGATCATTTTCGGCGGCAAAGCCAGCAATTGCCCCAGATAAAACATCACCGGTTCCCCCCGTGGCCATCCCTGGATTTCCGGTCAAATTGAACTTGGTTACGATTCCATTCGAAACGATATCAACCGGTCCTTTTAGGACCACGGTACATTGGTATTTCTTGGCGAAATGGCTCACATTCTCTGCAGTCGGTTCTTGACCTGACAGTCTTCTGAA
Source organism: uncultured Thermodesulfobacteriota bacterium (assembly GCA_964348185.1). GTDB lineage: Bacteria > Desulfobacterota > BSN033 > WVXP01 > WVXP01 > CAYGBW01. The sequence continues at coordinate 27,790 of CAYGBW010000075.1, forward strand.
TTCGCCTCGATGAGGGGTTAAGACGAGATTCTCCTGTAAGATATCCAGGTCTTCCAGAATCGCGTTTAATCCATCAGCATCGATAACTATTTTCCTATCTCTCAACTCTCTGACTAAGCCTATAACCATCTTTTTCGTTTGGTTCTTTATTCCCACCTCAGGCCCTAAACCTAAGCCAGGTCCAATCAGAATTGAATCACAACGATATTTATCTATTCTTTTAATAATTTCAGGTACATGACTCTCGACCAAAACCTCACCATCCAGACAAGTGCCGAGAAAATCGGGGATTCTCTCCACTGCTCCTGAGCAGGGTCGCGGTGAGCAGTGGTAAACTAAATCCACAATTTTGGCTGCTGTCCTTCCCGCGTACTCCAACGCCCCCCGAAAGAAGGCAGATCCCCCGACAACCATCACTCTTCCCGCTTGACCTTTATGGGCATCTAACCTTCTCTTTTTCAAGATCTTCACATCTCCGGGTCCAATCCTGTTCTCAATGTCCGGAGGTATCCCCAAAGTCAGAACCTCAGCTCCATCGAGTTTTGGAACATGGAAACTCAGGGTCAAATCTGATTTCACAGAGACTTCTGAACCGTAGCCAGTTGGAATATCAATACAGACTTTCTTCGCTTTGTTTTCGTTTATCTTTAGAATCGTGCTTTTGTAAGGCTCTCTCGGCTCCCCAGACATACCCACACCAAGCATTCCATCAACAATGATATCGAACCAGCCAAAATCACACTTGGCTAGATCCGTTGAGTCTCTAATATGGAGTCTCTTGAGTTCAGTATTCTCCAGAATCTGCCAATTCTTTCTTGCCTCTTCAGTATTGATTTCTTTTGGATTTCCAAGCAGGTAAAGAGTGACGTCATTCCTATTCATCAAATGTCTGGCAACAACAAACCCATCACCGCCATTATTACCGAGACCACAGAATATAGCAATTCTCTTCTCATTTCCATATCTTCGGGAAATCTCATCCGCTACTCCCCGACCCGCGTTTTCCATGAGAACTGAAGTCTCCAACCCGAAATACCTCGAGTTGACATCTAAGATCTTGGTTCTCCTTGCTCCCTCTTCTAACTTGAGTTTCCCGCTCATTTCCGACATTTTTTGTCCTCCCATTTCTTGGATCATGATCGGTGCAGCCGACAGCCACGAGAGGTACCGATCTACTAGATGCAGATATGAGTTTGCTTCAGGAAAACAACCCAGCAACAAAGGGCAAAAAAAACGCGTATTCTCTGGGCGACCCAACGCAGTAACGGAAATCCTTTGCCTTCCGGGTTTCCTGAGGTCGCCTTATTCAATCATTCTCAAGACACCTGCTCCTTGGATTTTTCCTTGCTTTAACAGAATCAAGGCCCTATTCGCTTCCTTCAATTCAAATTCTTGGACTTCTGGGGTGACGGAAATTTCGGCGGCCAAAGGGAGGAATTCTTGAAGATCCTTTCGAGTAATATTGGCTACGCTCTTTATCTCTTTTTCATCCCAGAGGAGCTCAGCGTATTCGAGAGGTGGAATAGGATTCCTCTTTCGAATGACCGCTAACACCAATCTCCCACCTTTTTCTAAAACTCTCAAGGCCTTCGGTACCGTTTCTCCAACCGGAGTGAAATCAATGGCACGATCGAGTTTTCTAGGAGGTCGGTCATCGGGTCTCCCCGTCCAATCAGCTCCCAATTTCTCAGCCAGATTTCGATGCTCCTCACTCCTCGTAAAAACAAATACCTCACAGCCCCGGTGTTTCGCTACCTGAAGAACGATATGGGCAGAGGCTCCAAACCCAAAGAGTCCGAGTATATGGTCGCTCTCAATGCCAGAAAGCACGAGGTCCCGATATCCAATTGCCCCGGCGCACAGAAGGGGAGCAGCCTCAGAATCGGAGAACCTTTCAGGAATCAAATAGGCAAAGTCTTCTGAGACCAGAGTATATTGGGCATAACCACCATTAACATGGCATCCAGTGCCTTGGAATTCCAAACAGAGATTTTCATTTCCTCGTTGACAAAAATGACACTTTCCACAGGCCGAATTTATCCACGCAACGCCTACTCGATCTCCCAAATCGAATTTTGTTACCTCTGAACCTCGACTCTCTATCCTTCCAACGATCTCATGACCTAAAACGATGGGAAGCTTCGGTTGAATTCTCCCCTCAATCTCATCGAGTTCGGTATGGCAAACTCCACAGGCAGAGATCTTCACCGAGATTTCTCTCGGGCCAGGCACGGGGTTTGGCAAATCTGTGATTTCAAGGGGCTCGTTTTCAATCGCCGAGATTTCTTTGAGCACCATTGCCCTCATCCCTTAATCCCCCTTTCCGTTCTTTATTAAACCCATCCCATTCTATCAGAAACAATTCCGCCTTCAAATCCATCCCCGCCAGATAATGAATGAACTGGCAAACCTAACCCCGAGGCAATCCAAAAAGGATACCACCCCCCCGTTGAGAGGTATCCCCCAGTATCTGCAGACCGGCTGTCCGTCACATGATGAGCCGCGAGTCGCATCTGGCCCGCTCAAAGGGCCCCTACCCGAACAGGGTTGCAGAAGAGGCCACAAGCATTCCCGGCCAAGGCGAAGACACGCTTTGTAACCCCCGTTTCTTGACGTATAATGCTGGAGATATCTCCTCTCTGACGGGGGGAAGGAAACAGCCGCTCCAGCAAAAAACCCGACGAAGGCAAAAAATGAACGGCTGGATCGTACCACCACCGAAAAGACCGACCAAAACCCGGGAAGCGTTTACCCGGGAAAGGAACAAAAAAGTCAAGCAACTCATCAGCCAGGGATATCTCAGCTCAGGGCGCATCAAAGAGGCCATGCTGAAAGTCCTGAGAGAGGATTTCATCCCTGATCATTATAGGGACTACGCCTATCGTGAAGTACCTCTGCCTCTGCCTGGTGAGAAGGCGACCATTTCCTGTCCCCACAGTTATCCCCTCTTTTATGAGCCCCTGGGCCTGGATAAAGGCCATAGATTTCTCGAAGTCGGTCTGGGATCTGGCTATGGAACAGCCCTGGCTAGAGAAATCGTGGGATCCGAGGGTCTGGTTGTGTCTTTTGACATCGACCCGTTGACCTTTGAATTTGCGAGAAAGAATCTCAAAAGTGCAGGCTACACCGATATTGTCCTTGTAAAAGGTGATGGGGCGCTGGGATACCCGAAGTTTGCCCCCTATGACAGAATATGTATGACTGCGGCATGCATGGAGATACCTCCTCCCTTAATAGAGCAGCTCGAGAGGGGAGGAAGACTCATTGCGCCTGTGATCGAAAGGGGAGTTCAAAATCTTGTCTTGCTAGAAAAAAGGCACAGAGGTTTCAGAAGAGAGGTTATCTGTGCCGTGCTCTATGTTTCTCTCAGAGGAAGGTATGGGAGAGAAGAGGAGTAAGATCAGCTGGATATGTATGTACCCCACCCTCAGTCTTTGCTAGGTCAGCCGTGCGAATCCATCTGAAGAGTCTTGTCTCTGTTTTTGACCCCCAACCTCCACTCGCCTCTCGACGTTAGTGACGAACCGACTTTTTGAAGTGGCCTGCCTCGAAAAAACCTCCCTCCCAAGGCTTTAGTATCTTAGCAATTGTGTCGATTAGAGGGAGGGGCAGAAAACCGCAGGGTTCTGGACGGAGGGGAGTAGACCCTCGAGGAGTACGCGCCCTTCCACCGGGCCTCGGCTCTCCCCCGTCTTTAATCGCGCTCTGGGAGGAAAGGAGTTTTGGTATGAAGGCAAGATGCCCCTACAAACCGCAAGCATGTAATTGGTGTGGTAGACCCTTGGGGGAAGACGAGGAATGCTGGCTTGCACGGGGTGGGCTCAAAGAAGGCGTAGAGTTACCAAAAGAGGAAGAGGGGCCTTTCATCAGTCTCTATCTATCTACGGCTCACAAGGAGGTTGTGGCGCTTCTCAGGTCACCCAACTGCGATGCCAAAAAGGATTGCATCGACTTCACGATTGCAGCCTGTAGCGAAGCGTGTGCCTCGAAGTTGACAGTGGCCTTGAAGGATGACAGAGGGGGGGTAAAGGTTATCTAGAGGCTGCCCACGTAGGTGCTACCGTATCAGGAAAGGGGAAGGGGTACACGTCGAGACCGTACGGGGTAAGCCGCTGGACCACTGTAACCTATTGATATCTCATGCTAGCCTGACAGCTTCCTGACGATTCATACCACGTTGTGGTACTTGACAGATTCCTCTAACCTGCTACCATCAGGACATTGAGATAAAGCGAGAGCGGGTGTGAAGAGGCTAGGGAGGTAGGCTCATTGGGAAGGGCCCTTGAGATTCTCCTCGTGGAATGTTGAATTCTCCTCAGGAAGGTAGATTTCCCTCAAAGCTAGAATTCTCTCCCTGTTCCGAATTCCTTCTCCAAGGGTCCGCCTCAGAGAAAGAGAATCCCAGTAACCGAGAGACCGATCGAGCCAAACCCGCCGGAGGGAGAGGGTGACGTCTTGCCGAACTGGTGCTGGAACTGCACCCCTAGGCAAAAACTTCGAGTAACGGGTCACTGAAAAATGTCCCGGGAGCGAACATTACGGAGTTTTTGGGGCTACCCGTCTTGGCGAAGAGCCTGTCCTGAGCTTGCCGAAGGAGAGTGTCCCCGAAGGGGCGAGATTCCGCTGTCTGAGGTCGCTAGGCCGAGTTCGGAAGATCGAACGACCGAGCCTTAGAAGGGGTCAAAAACTCTGTACAGAGAGGGTCGGGGGCGTTTTTCAGTGACGACTAATTGGGGAGAGAAAAGATGAACAAGAAAGGGGGAGTTGCTGCAGGGTTACTGGTCACCGTGTCCGTCTTGCTGGCTGGGTACGGTGTGGCTGAGTCCACAGGGCCTAAGGACCTGCTGTCCAAAATCAAGACGCGAGGAACGCTGGTTATTGCAACCGACCCGGACTATCCGCCGCAGTCGAAGCTCAAACCAGGAGCGACACGGGTCGCAAACACGAAATGCGCTTCCACCGAAAGAACGGCGAACGAATTCACGGGCTTTGACATTGATACAGCGGTGGAGATTGCCCGGCGGCTTGGCGTTGAGCCCTGCTTCGTCACACCGCCGTGGACGCAACTCACCGCCGGCAGTTGGGGCGATCGCTGGGACATCAGCGTCGGGTCTATGACGCCCACGCAGGAGCGCATGGAGGTGCTTTATTTCACGCAGCCGTACTACGCCACACCGGCGGCCTTGTTTGTGCATCAGGACAATACCACATTCTCACGGCCCAGCGATCTGTCGGGCAAAAAGGTGGGGGCATGCACGGGCTGCACCTATGACTACTACCTTCAAGGAACGCTTGTGGTCCCGGGTTCGGAGATTGACTTTGTGGTTAAGGACGCTGTCATTGTTGGCTACGACGTTGACCTCCCAGTGCTGCAAGACCTGGCTCTGGGGGACGGAGCAGAGCTGGATGCCGCCCTGGTTGCGCAACCCACCGGCCAGAAAGCAATCGAGGATGGCATGCCACTCAAGCAGTTGGGCCAGCCGGTGTTTTTTGAATATATGGCTGCCGCCATAGACAAAAAGAGCGGGCAAGACCCCGTTGCCTTCGTTCGGAAAGTCAGCGAGATTATCCAGGAGATGCACAAGGATGGGGCCCTTTTGAAATTCTCGCAGAAGCACTACGGGCAGGATTTCACCACAGCAGCGGGTCGGTTCGATCTACGGAAACTCAATCAACCTCCATAGGGGTCGGGCAGGTCATGGAAAACGCACTGAAATTCTGGAAAAAGAGCCTGATGGCTCGGCTGGTCAGCTATTTTCTGCTGGTGTCGCTGCTGACCGTCGGCCTGGTGGGTTATGTGGCTTATGTTCGAGCCACCGAAACCCTCAAACAGTCCGTATTTGACCGGCTCCAGGCCGTCGCCACGCTCAAGGAAGATGGACTCATCCGCTGGGTGGACGAGCAGCGCCGGAATCTGGTCTTTCTCGCATGGCTGCTGGAAGTGCGGGTTCAGGCCGGGACGTTGTTGAGTTCTCCAGAGTCCGACCCGGAGTATCAAGCGGCCTACACGCTCCTGAAGGAAACCCTGAAATTCGTGGTTACCAGCACCTCGGACTCAGCAGAGCTCTTCATTCTTGATCTGAAGGGCGACATTGTCCTTTCGACCGACAAAGCCCACGAAGGCCAAACCCAGGCTAAAGCCCCTTATTTCATCCGGGGGCGGTCAAGACTAACGATGCAGAACGTTTATACGTCCCCTCTCAGCGGCAAACCAACCATCACGATTGCCACGCCGCTGTTTAACAAGCGTAAGCGGCGCGTTGGAGTGTTGGCATCCCACCTCAACCTGGCCCGCATCGACCGGATCATCCTGGAACGCAAGGGCCTCGGCGAGAGCGGCGAGACTTACCTGGTCAACGCTTCAAACGTGTTTGTATCGGCGGAAGCTCTCCGCAGTGGCCGGGAATTCCCCAGAGGCGTTCGCTCCAAGGGAATCGATACCGCTCTGAAGGGCACAGATGGCTTCGGGCTTTACCCGAACTACGCGGGTATTCCGGTGATTGGTGTGTACCGCTGGGTCGATGAGCACGAGGTGGCCTTACTCGCTGAGATGAGCCAGGCCGAGGCCTTTGCCCCCGCTCGTCAGTTAGCCTGGACAATTTTTCTGGTCGGGTCGATCTCAGCCGGTTTGCTGGCGGCGGGGGTGTATCTGCTGGCGCGCCAGATTGCCCGACCGATTCTGGCAATTACCCACACAGCGACCCAGGTAGCAGCCGGTGACCTGACTCAATCCGCACCGGTTCTTACTGAAGATGAGGTCGGGGTGCTGGCCCGCGCCTTTAACCGGATGACCGAGCAACTGCGCTTTCTCTATGAGGGCCTGAAGAACAAGGTGGCTGAACTCAACCAGGCGCAGAGGGAATTGCAAACGTACAAGGAGCACCTGGAAGAACAGGTAGAAGAGCGCACCGCGGCTCTTACCGGAGCCAATGAACAGCTTCAGAGAGAAATCACCGAGCGCAAGCGAGCAGAAGCGGAACGGGAACGTCTCCTGGCGGCCGAGCGGACCCAGGCCCGGCGCCAGGCCGCCCTGTTCCGGCTAAGCGCAGAACTCGCCGCCACCCTCGAGGAGGCCGAGGTGTGCCGGTGTGTGGTGGACGGCCTGCACGACACTCTGGGCTACGATCACCTGGCGCTCTGGCTGGTGGAAGAAACCACGGGCGACCGCGTGCTGACCGCCAGCGTCGGCTTCCCAAAAAGCACGTTCCGCATCCCGCCCGGACAGGGACTGAGCGAGCGTCCGCTCCTGGATGGCCAACTCCATTACACGCCAGACGTGAGCCAAGACCCTCGGTACGTCCCCGCCCTGGACGGTGCCGAGGTGGATGTGCCGATCCGAATCGGCGGAAAAGTGCTCGCCGTGCTGACCGCCGAAAGCAAGGAAACCCACACATTCGGCCAGGACGATTTCGAGGTGCTCACCGCCGCCGCCCAGCAGACTGGGCTCGCCATCGAGAGGGCTCGGCTGCTCGGTGCAGAGCGGCAGCGCGCCGATGAGCTGGACGCCCTGCGCACCACCATGGCCGACATCACGGCTGAACTCGAATTGTCGGCCCTGCTGCGGGCCATCGTAGAACGCGCTGCCGGGCTGTTGGGCGTCACCGGTGGGGAACTGGGCCTCTACGATGAGACCAGACAAGAAATCCAGATCGTTGTCAGCCATCACCTCGATAAGGACTATGTTGGCACGCGCCTCGGGCTCGGCGAAGGTGTCATGGGCCGTGTCGCCGAAACCGGCGAGTCGATGATCGTTGAAGACTACCATACGTGGGAGGGACGGTCGCGACAGTATGATGATATCCAGATAGCCGCCGTCCTGGGTGCGCCACTTAAAGCCGGCAGTCGGCTGGTCGGCGTCATCGGCCTCTCAGATATCAGCCCGGACCGGCAGTTCAGTCCCGCCGACCTGCATCTGCTCAACCTCTTCGCGGATCAGGCGGCTATCGCCATAGAGAATGCTCGACTGTACACTTCGGCCCAAGAGGCTAGAGAAGCCGCCGAAGCCGCCAACCAGGCTAAGAGCGCCTTTCTGGCCAATATGAGCCACGAACTCAGAACACCATTGAACGCTATCCTGGGCTATACGGAGCTGATCCTAGACAGAATTTACGGCGACGTGCCCGAGAAGATTCAGGACATTCTGGAGCGCTTGGAGAAGAGCGGGCGCCATCTCCTTGGCCTGATCAATGACGTTCTCGATCTTTCTAAGATCGAGGCGGGACAGCTTGCCCTTTCTCTCAACGACTATTCGATGAAGGAAGTCGTTCACACGGTCTCAACCGCGGTCGAACCCTTGGCTGCGGAGAAGAACCTCACACTGAAGGTTGAGGTATGTCCGGACATAACCTCCGCCAGGGGTGATGAAAAGCGCATCGCCCAGGTGCTCTTGAATCTCGTCGGGAACGCGATCAAATTCACCGACGACGGCGAGGTTCGGGTGGAGGTGGCAGCTTCTGACGGCACATTCCTGGTCTCCGTGTCTGACACGGGTCCTGGACTTTCGGAAGCCGATCAGCAGAGAATCTTTGAGGAGTTCCACCAAGCCGACAGTTCGAGTACGCGGAAAAAGGGCGGAACCGGCCTCGGGCTCTCAATTGCCAAGAGGATCATCGAAATGCACGGGGGGCGCATCTGGGTGGAGTCCAGCCTTGGGAAAGGCTCGACGTTCTGGTTCACCCTGCCGGTTCGCGTCGAAAAGCAAACGGCCCAAAGATGAACAAATCGATTCTAGTGATCGAAGACCAAGAGGATAATCGGCGTATCTTGCGCGACCTCCTCACGAGCGCCGGTTATGAGGTGATCGAGACGACCACCGGGGAAGCGGGGGTGACCTCGGCCGAAACGCACCGGCCTGACCTGATCCTGATGGACATCGATCTGCCGGGTATCGACGGATACGAGGCCACGCGCCGGATCAAGGCCAATCCCCACCTGCGCCAGATCCCGATCATCGCGGTCACCTCGTATGGCCTGAGCGGGGACGATATCAAGGCGTTTGAGGCTGGGTGCGATGCCTACCTCTCAAAGCCGTATAGCCCCCGTGAGCTTCTGGCCAAGATCCGTGAGTATCTGCCCTAAGTGATTGTGGAGGGGACATCGTGAGAACGCCACCCCTGATCCTGATCGTCGATGACGACCCCGCGAACCTGGAGATCCTCCAGACTCGCCTCGCTGCCCACAACTACGAGGTCCTCACAGCGACAGACGGCGAAGCGGGGCTGGCCGCAGCCAGAGAGAAGCTGCCGGATCTGATTCTGTTGGACATCATGATGCCCAAGATGGATGGCATTGAGGTCTGCCGACACCTCAAAGGGGACTCATCCCTGCCGTTCATGCCGATCATCATGGTCACGGCCAAAGCCGATTCGAAGGACGTCGTCGCCGGTCTCGAGGCAGGTGGTGACGAATACTTGAGCAAGCCCGTGGATCATGCTGCGCTGGTGGCCAGGGTCAAGTCGATGCTGAGGATCAAGGCCCTCCACGACACGGTCTGTGATCAATCGGTTCGACTGGAAGCCCAGTCGGCTCAGCTTGCGGAGTGGAGCCGAACGCTCGAGCAACGGGTGGCGGAGCAACTCGCCGAACTGGAGCGAGTTGGGCGGCTAAGGCGCTTTCTCTCCCCTCAGCTTGCGGAGCTTATCGTCTCCTCGGAAAAGGAAGAAGTCCTTGAGAGCCACCGAGGGGAGATCACCGTGGTCTTCTGCGATCTCCGTGGGTTCACAGCATTCTCCGAGACCGGGGAGCCTGAGGAGGTGATGGGGGTCCTCCGAGAATACCATGCAGCCATGGGAACCCTGATCTTTCGTTTCGAGGGAACGCTGGAGCGTTTTGCCGGGGATGGGCTGATGGTGTTTTTCAACGATCCCCTGCCATGCCCGGACCCGGCGGCCCGGGCCGTCAGGATGGCAGCCGCGATGCGCGAGTGTGTAAGCGAGCTGAGTGAGAAGTGGCGAAAGCGCGGCCACCAGTTGGATTTCGGAGTGGGGATCTCCCAGGGGTACGCCACACTGGGGAAGATTGGGTTTGAGGGCCGCCTCGACTACGGGGCCATTGGAACCGTGACGAATCTAGCCTCGCGCCTTTGCGACGAGGCCCGAGCCGGACAGGTCCTGATTTGTCAGCGGGTATACACGGCGGTGGAAGAGCTGGTGGACGTCGAACCGATGGGTGAGCTGACCCTGAAGGGATTGCACCGCCCTGTCACCGCCTACAATGTCCTTCGTCTAAAGGATGGACCGACGTCTCCTTAGGCTGGGCTGATCATGTTCGTCCTGCAGGAATAGGCCGCCTTCGTGAGCATGCCAATTCACTAAATTCGTCCGCTCCGCCCCCCTTCCCCTCTCCGCAGCGCTTTTGCAAGATGTTTGTGTTTCATACGCGCGGACCGTTTTTTTCGAATCTTCAAAGATCCGCCTGGGGCAAAAGACTTGTCTTGACGATTCGTGCAGGTTCTCCACGGGCCTGTCCCCCCATATACTCCCGGTGGATGATCTGACTCTCCTAGGTTTCTGATAGCTTTTCCTCCAAAACAGGAATCGTCTGTGGACTGAGTAGGAAACGAGCGATTCGCTTGTCGACGTCAATCTCATTTTCTTTTTGCTTTCCCCCCAGAATTGTGTTTTTCGTCTCTCTAGCGATATCTTCCTTCTGTACCGCAAAATCTAGGTCTGACAAACCTCTCACCTCATCCATGGTTCGAAGCAATTCGGTTCTGGCCTTGTTCAATTGCTCCGCACCAAGACTTGGGGACTTTAGGGCGAGTCTCTCAATAGCTCTATCCGCTATCTGATGTTTCTTGGTTTCGTATATTTTCGGTGGCATATTCCTTATCCGTTCCAGTAATCGGGTCGGACCGGCCACAGATGAAACTTGACCGATTCGTGCAGCGCCTTTTGGAGGAACAAGACACGGTCTAAAAGTCTCGATGAGATATATCTGGTTGTCTCCCAACTTGGATTTGACCTGTGCGGTTGCTTCCCGTAAGGCGTCAACATACGCTTTGCGTAACCTGAGCATAAGGTCGTTGCTGCCATGGATCCTTTTGGCCAAATCCTCTGAGACCTCTGGGATCTCTTTTCTTACTTCCTCCTTCAAATCCAAAAGGGCCTCAGTGAGACTGGAGGAATTGGCGTTTTTCCTCCCCTCCAACCTCTCCCGCAGGGATTCCAATTCCTTGGCCTTATTCAGGATGAATCTCATCTGATCCTCGGTCAGATACAGTCCATTTACCAGGTTATAGAGGGTGATCTGAGTGCGCAATTCCCTTTGTTTTTTCTCGAAGTCATCAGCGAGACACCACAATGAAGGGCTCAGGATAAGAACCCAGATTCCGATCAGTGCGATGCGATTTTTCCTTCCCATCTTTCGTCACCTCCAGGCCATTAGACGGAGGAAAGAGGAGTTTAGTCTACAAGGAAACGGTATTTGACTGGCGCTCAATCTGGCAATTTGAAGGAATCTCTGGGATCAAGAGGCCGGAGACAACGATGGGGAAGACGTCGCCGGATCATCAGGAATAATCTGGGGCCAAGGGAATTCCGGCAGGGGTAGGGATCTTGGTGACGCGACCGTAACCGGAGTCCCGCAGAGAAAAAAGGCGATCGTTCTTGCGACGGGGAGGTTTTTCCTCTTGACAGGGACCTCTCAATGGGTGAGCCCTCGTCTCAACGGAGATTCATTCAAGGAATTCAAAAAAAGCTCCCAAAATCATAGGAAGGGGGTCACTTGGCTATTCAAAGGGCTTAGAGTTGACAAGAAGCGACCCCTGTCGCATAATCTCGGTTCATCGACGGGAGTCATTCAAATCGACTTAAAGCACGATACGGGTTACCATGAAGCTCCTTCCCACCAGACCTTGAGGAGACGTTGCCGAAAGATGTTCTTCGAGCGATATCGCTGGTCCTGGACTCATCTACCTTGTATTGCTAGATCGGTTATCGCCTTCGAATTCTGGTTCGGCCTGATCTACGTGATCGTTCTCGCGCCGCTTTCGGGATGGCTGCTTACCAGACTGGTGGCCTCTAGCGGGCAACTCGCCATCAGCAATTCCGATCTCCTGGCCTTTTTCCTCTCTTTCCGGGGGCTTCTTTTTTCGCTCCTGACCCTCGCCTCCGTCCTCACATTTTGGTTTGCCGAGCAGGTCGGTCTCCTCGTAATCGCCGTGGCAACCGTCCGCGGTCGGAAGGTGTCTGTCACCTTTGCCCTTTGGGAGAAAATCAAATACCTCCCGGCCCTCATACGCCTGGGATTGCTCCAGGCCCTCTTCTATGGGGCCGCATCCGTGCCATTTGCCGGGGGTGTGGCGCTGACCTATTTCCTTCTCCTTGGGGATCGGGATATCAATTACTACTTGACGGCGCAGCCTTTTGAGTGGTGGCTCGCCCTGTCGATCGCAGGTACCCTACTGATCGCCTGTCTTTTTTCGGCGGCTTGGCTGTTTGTCCGCTGGCTATTTGCAGTCCCCGCCCTCGTCTTCGAGAACACCTCGCCCATGGGGGCCTTGAAAGAGAGCTGGAAGCGCACGGGCAGTCGATTTTGGTCCTTTGGGTTGCCCTTGGCCGTCTGGTGGCTCGTGATACTCGCCGCATCCTCGGCTACCCTATGGTTGTTAAGAACCGGAGCGGGGAAGCTACTTGCTCATGCTGGCCTGAAATTGGCGGTGATTCTACCGACGGTGGTCGTGGCGCTGGCTCTCATGGCCATTGCGGGAATCGTCTGGTCAATTATCGGCAAGGCCATTCATGTCCTCTTGGTCGTGTGCTTTTACCTTGAGACATCCGGAGTCCCAGAGAGGCTGGACCGGTTGGCTTGGACGCCTCCGAGAATACCTTTGACCGGTCTGAGAAGGCTGGGATGGGGTGTTACAGGCATTGCGCTGTTGGCAGCCATTGCAGCAGGAGTCGTTTTCCCGGAAGGCCTCAACATCGACCGTCAGATAGCTGTTACCGCACATCGTGGCAGTTCGCTCAAAGCCCCGGAGAACACCCTGAGTGCCCTTCGCCAGGCCGTGGCTGACGGTGCAGACTATGCTGAAATCGACGTGCAGACAACGGCGGACGGTGTGGTCGTGCTCATGCACGACGGAGATCTGATGCGCATGGCCTCTGTAGATCGAAAGATTCAGGAAATCAACTACGACGAACTGAGGAAAATCGATATCGGAAGCTGGTTCGCACCGGAATTCAGCCATGAACGGACAGCCAAACTCCAAGAAGCGATCGAGTTTGCTCGGGGGAAGATCAGGCTGAACATCGAACTGAAATTCAATCGTCCAGACCCGGATTTAGCCGGAAAGGTAGGAAAGATCGTGCAATCCAAGCAATTCACTACGGAATGTCTGATAACTTCGTTGAACTACGGGGAGTTGATGGAGTTCAAAAGACTCTTACCTGAGATTGACGCCGGCCTCATCGTGTTCAAGGTTGTAGGGGAGTTGCTCAGGACGGAAGCGGATTTTTTGAGCCTTCATGCTGAGCAAGCGACGCCTCGTCTCGTGAGGGATGCCCACCGTCAGGGGAAAGCGGTTCACGTTTGGACCGTCAATGACGTGGCTAACGCCCTCTCGATGATCGAGGTGGGTGTGGACAACATCATAACGGATACACCAGAACTCCTGAAGAATGTGCTTCGGGAATGGAACGATCTCTCGGACACAGAAAAAATCGCTCTCTGGTTGAGGAGACTGCTCCAAGAAGGTGATCTACCAATGCCAGGGGAGCTCTGAGATTTGCTCAGACTATGGCTAGTTGGCAAGATCAAAAACTAAAGGACGTCCCCAAAACCCTCAGTTTGGGCGATCTTTCCGACGATCGGGATTAGCAGTTTTTGGGAGGGCACCAATGCATTAAAATCCAAATCCGCATTGTATCGTCTGATCAGCCACAACGGCACTTCAAATTCATCTCGCGAAAGGGTCCAAATGTTATCGCCGCGCTTAATCAAGTAAACTTCGACTTTTTCAACGCGATAATTCGCAAAAAAATCTTCGGTTAACTCTTTATGATACTCAAAGCGTTTTTCTTCAAATTCTTCCCGGGTGGCGCGATGCAAAGGGATTTTGATCTGCTGATCGATGTGGATCATTCTGGAATAGGAAAAACCGTTCAATTTGCGGATCTCCCAGGCGGTAACATTGAGCCACTCAGCATAGTGCCCCAACGTTTCTTCCACTTCAACTCTGATCGTACCAACGCTTTTCCCGTTCTGAGTCCAAATCCGGTCAACCGCAAGATGAGCCTGCAAAATCTGCGGATTGGATATGGGAACGTTGTCAGCGGGCTTCGCAACATCAGTTAGGGGCTCGGTTTGGAGTTCCCCAGGCGTTTCCGTGAAGGGTTCTGAAGCATCGTTCTCCCTGATTTGTTCTGGCTTTAGGCCGGCAGCTAAGGGCGCTTCCCCTTTTGAATTATCGCTTTCAACGGGATTGACCACGGATGGCGCGACGACTCTTTCTGCTTCATCAGAAAACGACTCGATTCCGGCGAGCATCGTAGGCTCGGTTGCCTTTGTATTACTTACCGGGGATGGGGACTGTGATAATTCCTTCGATTTTAGTTCCTCATGGGGATCGGGTTTTGCGCCGGCAACAAGCGTCGGCGATTGCAATTCGGTCTTTCCTTTATCAGGCGGAATCGCGGAGGATTCGGCTATCGTTGTTTCTTCAATTTCTCGATCTGTGAGATCGGGATTCGTGGCCAGCCCCAAATCAACGGTTGGGGCATCTATCGCCCGGCCC
>CAYGBW010000076.1:0-10729 GCA_964348185.1 uncultured Thermodesulfobacteriota bacterium
TCACCCTGTTGAGTGGTGCCTCGCACTGGGGCGTAGGCCTTAATACTCCAAAGGTTAGCCCTATTGAGTGTCATCAAGAGGGTTACTCCACAGGGCAAGAATGTCAAATCAAATCCCAAGGCATAAATATCAAAACTCTGAAATCCCTTGAAGAATCATATCGTTAGGTAGCTTAGCCAATCGCCCGCTCAACAGCTCAGTCAATTATTTATCCCTTTGGTCATTTGAGCTTTGTCATTCATTTGAACTTTGAGCTTTGTCATTTGTCATTCTAGCCCTTACCTTCTGCTTATTAACTTTGAGCAATTATACGCTGATTTTCTGAGGAAACTCCCCAAGGGATTGGGGTTGACATTCAACCTGGGTCTGTTATACTAAAAGTTTTGCGCTCTTTGCACGAGAATTCTGAATTGGCGGAGGGAGGGATATGATGAAATGGCTGATATTAGAATTAGGGAAAACGAATCCTTTGAAAATGCCCTGAGACGGTTCAAAAGGCAGTGTGAAAAATCGGGGATTCTCTCGGAGGTTCGCAGAAGGGAGCACTACGAGAAACCGAGTGTGAAGCGAAAAAGGAAGGCGTTGGCGGCAAGGAAAAGGGCTCTGAAACGGCTGAGAAAAATGATGGGAAGGGGTTGAAGGGATGTCGCTGGACGACAGGCTGGTCGAGGAGATGAAAGAAGCGCTGAAAGAGCGGGACAAGACCAGGCTCTCCACTATTCGGTTGATCCGAGACACGATCAAAAAGAAGGAAATTGAACAGGGGAGAAAAGCCTTAAACGATGACGCCATTATCAAAGTCATCAACGGGATGGTTCGAAAAGGCGAAGAGGCCCTTGAGCAATTCAAGAGGGGAGGCAGACAAGACCTGGTGGAAGAGGAGAGCCGTCAGTTAGAGGTATTAAAAGGGTTTCTGCCTCGTCAGTTGTCAAAAGAAGAAATCCAGTCTTTGATCGATGAAGCCATTCAGAAAGCCGACGCAACGGATATGAAAGACCTCGGCAAGGTGATGAAGATTCTGATGCCCCTGGTATCTGGAAGGGCCGATGGGAAAATCGTCAACGAATTGGTAAGAGAGAGGCTCTCGGGCTAAAGTGAAGAGGGGTTTCTCAAAAACCGACTTCAGAACAGATGAAAAATCATTAAAGGCCCTGGAATTCTTCGAAATCATAGACCTTCTCGAGAATAACGCCTGTTCCCCTATCGGGAAAGAACGCTGCCGACAGGTGAGACCTCGAGGAGACCTCACGGAAATCAGGAAGTCCCTCAGCGAAATTGATGAGCTAAAGAGAGTTGACAATGAGTGGGGGCCGATCCCCCCGGTTGATATCCGGGACACCCGGGACGCATTGAAGAAGATCCGTGTGGCAGGGTTTGTTCTGGATCCCCAAGAACTCATCAATATCTCCTCGAATATTCAGACCTGTCACGGAATCAAGAGATTCTTCCAAACCGTCGATGCCCCCATTCCTCACCTAGCGGCCTTGATCGATCGACTCACGGTCTGTTGGAAGATCGGCGAGGAGATCCGCCGTTGCCTCGACCCGGATGGGACGATCCGGGATGAGGCGAGCCCCCTCCTCTGCCGGTTGAGGAGAACCATCCGAGACGTCAGAACCCGGATACAAAAGGAGATGGAGCGTCTCCTCAACCACGAGGATTTCAAACCGTTTCTCCGAGACAGAATCATCACTCAGAGGAACGGGAGGGCCGTGCTTCTTGTCAAGCCAGACTTCAGAGGCCGGATCAAAGGAATCGTTCACGATTACTCTCAAAGCCGGATGAGTCTTTTTGTCGAACCCATTTCTGTGGTTGAGATGAACAACGATCTGAATCTTCTTCTCGATGATGAGAGGGAGGAAGAAATTCGGATTCTACAGCGACTGACAGAAGGGGTGAGGGGGCAGCAGGAGGCCCTGTGGCAGGACCTGGAGTTTCTGGGGGAGCTGGACGGGATCTGTGCCAAAACGACACTCAGTCGGAATCTTCATGCGATTCGGCCGGAAATCAATGAAACCGGAGGGGTCCGCCTTCTCGGGGCCAGACACCCCCTTCTTTTCCAAAGAAAAGGAGATGAAACGGTTCCCATCGATATCATTTTAGAAGAGGATCATCCCGTCCTCATCATCAGTGGGGCTAATGCGGGTGGAAAAACTGTGGCTCTCAAGACGCTGGGACTGCTCACCCTGATGTTCCAATCGGGGATGGAGATTCCGGTAGGAGAGGGAAGTCAGATCTCGGTTTATCAAAAGATCTTTGCCGACGTGGGAGATGAGCAGAGCATAGGAGATGATTTGAGCACGTTTTCTGCCCACCTGGTTCACCTCAATGAGATACTTCGGGAGGCAGGTGCGGATTCTCTCGTTCTCGTGGATGAGATCGGAGGGGGAACAAACGTGAATGAAGGAGCCGCCCTGGCCATGGGAGTTCTCGATTTCTTGAAAGAAAGAGGGACCGCTGCGGTGGTTACAACGCATTTGGACTCCCTCAAGGGTTACGGATACGTCACTCCCAGAGTGGCCAATGTGGGCGTGGAATTCGATCCAGAGACCCTCCAACCGCGGTATCGACTCTCCTATGGTATCTCGGCTCCAAGCCATGCCTTTCTCGTTGCAGAGAAGATGGGCGTTCCCAGGGATATATTGGATAAGGCCTTGCAATACCAGCAGAAAACCGAGGGATCTTCTGCCCCCATGATCCAGAAGCTGGAGCAGCTTCAAGAGCAGGTCAACCGAGAAAGAGATCGTCTTCATGAGCTTCAAGAGGAGGTCGCTCAGAGGCGCGATCGTCTGGATGGGTTGTTAGAAAGAATCCGGGGGAAAAGGGATCAGATTCTAAGCCGTGTTGAGGAACGCGGGACGATGCTCATCGGGCAAACCGAGAGGGAGCTCAAGAGACTGGTTCAAGGGTTGGCTCCGTTAGAGCCTGGGAAAATGAAGCCCCAACGGGAACTCAAAGAGATCGAGAGTCGATTCCGTTCTCGATTTCGCCGTCGGGAAAGGAAGGGGCCAAGAATTGAGAACCTGAGGCCGGGTGAATGGGTACGGATCCTGGACCTCAACAGAGAGGGAACGGTCAGCAAGGTCCAAGAAGGGATCGATGGAGTCGAGGTTTTGGTGGGCCAGTTCAAAGTCAAGACTTCCCTTCACAACCTCGAGCGGGTTGCGGGCAGAGGAAACGACAAAGAACAGGCTTCCGCTCCCGTTCCGATCGTAACGTCCTCGGACAACGCGGTTCGAGAGATCAATGTTATCGGCTTGACTGTGGATGAGGCTCTACGGGCTGTGGACAAATCCATCGATAGGGCTCTCGTGGAAAGCTTTGACACGGTGACCATCATCCACGGTATCGGCTCGGGTAGATTGAGGGACGCTATCCGGGACTATCTGAAAGAACACAGAGCCGTTACAGGGTTTAGCCCCGGGGACCCGCTTCGGGGAGGTCTTGGTGTGACGGTGGTCCAACTGGGATGGGACGAGGAGGCTGCAGTCGAGCAACAACATGATGCCCACTCCGAGCGTGGGTAACCGTTTGCAAGGATAGACAATTTAGTGTAGCAAATTCGAAATTCGAATATCGAAATCCGAAATAAATTCCAATATCGAATGACAGAAAACCAAAACATAGTCTGGAACATTTGTCCCGCAAAGTGCGGGATTGAAATTGTCTCGCATTTCGGATTTCGTGCTTCGCATTTAGTGATTGGCTGTGGGCTTGGAGTCGAAACCTGGAGGCCGTTGGCTTGAAGCCAGGGTAGTCTGGCTTAGCCTACTCGTTGAGAGGTGGTCGACTTGTCTAGAGGCTTCCCTGAAACAATCGACACCGTCCGGCAAAGGGTCAACATTGTCGAAGTCGTCTCTCAGTACATTACCCTCAAGAAGACGGGTAAGAACTATCAAGCCCTCTGTCCATTCCATCATGAGAAGACCCCCTCTTTTACGGTCAGCGAGGACAAGCAGATTTTTCACTGCTTCGGGTGCGGAGCCGGGGGGGACGTCTTCACCTTTCTCATGCGGTATGAAAACCTCACCTTTTACGATGCCTTGACCGAATTGGCCGGAAGAGTCGGCCTAACGATCCCCAAAGGCGGTCCCCTGACAACAGAGGATCAAAAGAAAAAAGACCTCCTCTTCCAGATCAACCTAATGGCAGCCCACCACTTTCACACCAATCTTCTCAGCACAAAGGCGGGAGGTGTTGCCAGGGACTACCTGGCGAGAAGAGGCATTTCTCATGAGACCATTGAGCAGTACCGCCTTGGCTATGCCTTACCCGGATGGACCAACCTGGTTGGCCACCTTAAGGCAAAATCGATTGACCTGAAAATGGCTCAGAGCCTCGGGCTGGTCATTCCGCGGAAGCAACAGGGATGGTACGACCAGTTTAGGAATCGCATCATTTTTCCGATAATGGATATTAACGGGAGGATCATTGGGTTCGGAGGCAGAGCCATTGACGATGCGATGCCCAAGTACCTCAATTCGACTGAGTCGGTGATTTACAAGAAGAGCCAGTCCATATACGGGCTCCAGGTGGCCGGCGGTGAGATTCGCCAGCGAGATCTGGCTCTTATTGTGGAAGGGTATTTCGACCTTTTGACGCTCCACCAGAACGGTTTGAGAAACGCTTTGGCCCCTCTGGGGACAGCTCTGACCCAAGACCAGGTCAGAATCATGAAACGGTACACTCGGAATTTTGTCCTCCTCCTTGATCCCGATGAAGCCGGAATCAACGCCACTTTCCGCGCTCTGGATCCCTTCATGAAGGAAGAGATCCACCCCAAAACGGTCAGTCTACCCGATGGTCATGATCCGGACAGCTTTGTCCAAGGGTCAGGGGCCAAGGCTCTCGCCAGCATGATCGATCGTGCCGTCCCCCTGATGGACTTTTTCATCGATTACACGGCGAAGCGGGGGAACCTGGAAACCGTGGAGGGCAAAGTCAAGATTGGCCGGACGATCCTGCCGATGGTTCAGAAGATTCGGGATCCCCTTGAAAGAAGGCTTTACGTAAGGTCCCTGTCTGAACGGCTGGGGGTGGCGGAAGGCGATCTGTTTACCGTCTCAGAAGAGGGGAGGGGCGCCAGACAAAGGGGCGGACAGAGGACAGTCGTGGCCCACCCGGAAGAGGTATTTCCTCCCTCCGAGGAGTTCCTTGTGGAGGTTATGCTTAACCACTCCAGTCTCATTCCAACGGTTCTTGAGAGGGGGGTGATCGAGGATTTCGAGAGTGAGGAACTCCGGCGGCTCGTCTGCCTCCTCAAGGATGTCTTCGAGGAAAAAGGCGACGTTGCGGTCGATGAGGTCCTGAGCCAGGTCTCAAGCGAGAGTCTCAAAAGCCGGATCTCTTTCTGGGCTCTGTCCGGACGGTTCAAGAAAGAGGATCTCCAAAAGACCGTGGAAGACTGCATCCGAAAGATCAAGAAGAGCCGACTGGAAAGGGACCGTCACCTTAACCTTCAGAAAATCAAGGAGGCGGAAAAAACCGATCAAACCGGCCGGCTGAAGGAACTCCTTCGAGAGAGACAGGATCTGATTCAACGGGAAAAAAATCTGTGAGGCACTCAGACCATTTTGGGGGTGAAAAGCTCTGGGATGAGGACAAAAGGCAGAACCAAACCCCGTGAGAATCCGAAATCCGTGAAGAAACAGAGGGGCGGTCTCTTGAATTGTGAGGAGATCAACGAGATACCCCATGATGATGGAATCTTCTCGGAAGGGATCGACGATGCTCTGATGATCCTTGACGAGAGGAGTATCAAAGGAGAGGATGACATCCCTTGTCTCAGGCAAGAGAAAGACCTCAAAGTGGTTGGGACCGATGATTTCGGAGAGGCGGAGAAGAGCGGTCGGACCAGTGACCCTGTTCGGATGTACTTTCAGGAAATGGGTTCGGTCTCACTTCTGACTCGAGAAAAAGAGGTGGAGATTGCAAAGAGAATCGAACAGGGTCAGAAGGACGTGCTTCGGGCACTTTTGATCTCTCCTGTGGCCGTAAAGGAAATCTTGAATCTCGGGAAACTCCTCAAGGAAGGCAAGCTTCCTATGGGCGAGGTGACGAGCGAGGTTGATGAAGGGGAGAGCGACTCCAGGAACGCGGCACGGCAGCTTTCCAGGGTTCTGGGAATTATCGCAGAGATCAGATCGGCTAATGAAATCGTGTGCGACTGCCAGAGGCGTCTCAACGCGTCAGACAAGGACGTGGCAGGCCTCAAGGGTGAGATTCGTAAGAATCGCGAGAGGATCCTCCGGTCCATTGAAATGATGCGCCTGAGGGATGGACAGATCACTCGAATCGCCAAGGAAGTCAGGAGCTTCCTGGTGCGAATCGAGAAAGCTGAAAAGACGCTTGAGAAGTTGGAGAGCCGGTTTGGAATTTCCATGAAGGAGATCGAACGGGCTTTGGCCTTAACCAGGAAACGGGCGTCCCACGGGCCTCTTCTCTCCCCTGAATCAACGGAAAGGCTCCCGGATGAAGCTGAGAGGGTTGTTCGAAACGTTCTGAGGAGAATTAACAGAACGGAACAGGAAGCGGGTATGTCCCGTCTGGAACTTCGTAAGACCTGCAGAGCCATTGAAAGGGGGGAGACCAAGGCTAAGGAGGCCAAGAGTGAGTTGGTAAAAGCCAATCTGAGACTCGTGGTGAGCATTGCGAAAAAATACACCAATCGTGGCCTTCAGTTCTTGGATCTCATTCAGGAGGGAAACATTGGACTCATGAAGGCAGTGGATCGGTTCGAATATCGGAGGGGATACAAATTCTGTACCTACGCCACCTGGTGGATTCGACAGGCCGTAACCCGGGCCATCAGTGATCAGGCAAGGACAATCCGGATTCCAGTCCACATGATGGAGACCATAAACAAATTCGTTCAAGTCTCCCACGCCCTGGTCCAAGAGATGGGCAGGGAGCCGACGCCGGAGGAGATCGCCGAGCGGATGGGAGTGCCCCTGGAGGGGTTGAGAAAAGCCCTCAGGATTGCCAAGGAACCTGTCTCCCTTGAGACGTTGATCGGGGAAGGAGACGGGGTTCATCTGGGAGATTTTATCGAGGACAAGGGGGCTGTCTCTCCTGCCCGGGCAACGATCGACCGCAGCCTGGCTGATCATGCCCAAAAGATTCTGGCCACCCTCCCCCCCAGGGAGGAGAAGGTGCTGAGAATGCGCTTCGGTATCGGGGAGAAATATGATCACACCCTTGAAGAGGTGGGAAAGAGTTTTGATGTAACCCGCGAGCGAATCCGCCAGATCGAGGCCAAGGCCTTGAAAAAACTGAAACATCCCAGCAGGAGTAAAAAGCTGAAGAGTTTTGTGGAAAGCTGAAAGACGTTCGAACGAGCGGAGCGATTGAACGATTCGAACGACTTGAACGTTTCAACGCTTCGGTTGACACACAGCACAAATAGAATATAATCTCTGATGAAAGAGGGCCCATAGCTCAGCTGGAAGAGCCACCGGCTCATAACCGGTAGGTCCCTGGTTCGAACCCAGGTGGGCCCATCTGGGACGTCATGAAGCCATTTCGAACCCAACACAGTTTGCCGGTTTTTCGCTAAAAGGTGCGCCGTTTCGGGGCACCTTTTTTGTATTCTCGTTCACGGAGGTATCTTTTGAAAGAGCAGATTGAGCTATTGAGGGAGCTGCAGGAAGCCGAGCTGAAGATACGGGTCCTGAGGGGGGACCAGGAACGCTACCCCCACAGGATTAGGGAGCTCGATGAAAGACTCGCATCGGAAAAGGAGGCGGCCGTTCTGGAGAGAGAGAGGCTTCAGGCTCTGGAGAAGGAGAGACGCAAAAAAGAGGGCGAACTCACACAGGATGGGGAGAGGATAAAGAAGACAAAGGGGAGACTTTTCGAAGTAAAGACCAATAAGGAGTACCAGGCTCTTCTCCACGAGATCGAACTGATGGAAAAATCTATCGGTCAAAAGGAGGACGAAATCCTGGTCATTCTGGAAGAGATCGATCAGCTGAGGGGAAGTGTTTCAGAAAGAGAAGGCGCCCTCGATAGCGTGGAAAAAGAGACTCTGGCCGAAAAGTCGCAGGTTGAGGAGAAGCTTGCTCATCTTGTCAAAGAGATTGCTGCCGTGACGAGACGTCGAGAAGGTATTATCAAGACCTTGGATCCAGCGCTGATGAGGGCCTATGAAACCCTGAAGGAAAAACGAGGCATGGCTCTAGCTGCCGTCCAAAGGGGTGTCTGCCAGGGATGCTATGTTAATATCCCTCCCCAGTTGTTCAATGAGGTCCGGCGAAACGAAATGTTAATTCGGTGTCCCAACTGTAGCCGATTCCTTTTCTGGGAGAATAGTGACTCCTCCTCTCTTTAAGGGCCATGAGCAAGGATCACGTTTTCCGGCTCTATATCGATGGTGCGGCGAGGGGCAATCCAGGAGAGTCTGGTATTGGCGCCATTCTCCTGGATGAACAGGGAAAGACTGTCTTCAAGTTAGGACAATACATCGGCAGGGCCACTAACAATCAGGCAGAGTACAGGGGGTTAATTCTGGGGCTCGGTGAGACTTTGGCCATGGGGGCAAGGGACGTGGTTGTTTTTACCGATTCTGAGCTTATGGAAAAACAGCTGAAGGGTCAATATCGGGTCAAGGACAAGGTCCTGAGCCAATACCACAGCCGTGCTTCCCATCTGCTCAAAGCCTTCCGTTCCTTTCGGATCGAGCTCGTTCCCAGGGGTGAAAACAGGGAAGCAGACCGTCTGGCCAACAAAGCGGCCCGTGAGAAGATGGGATCAGGAGTCAGGATTTCCTCTTGACAAGCAAGAGATATATGTTAGAAATTCTTCCCACCCAAGTCGAATAGGTAAGGAGGCTCCACTGATGGGGATTAGTAAAGAACTCCTGGACATCCTGGCTTGTCCCAAATGCAAGGGAGATGTTTCCCTGACCTCCCGGGAAGATGGACTGATCTGTAAGAGCTGCGCGCTGGTGTATCCCGTGAGGGACGACATCCCCGTTATGCTGATCGACGAGGCCCTTCCCTATGATGAACCGAAAGTAGGAGAGTGAAGAAACCCGGCCCTGTTCCATTTTGGTCCAGGTTCTGGCCAAAAGAGGACGGCCGAGGTGGTGCCCAGAGGCAGAGGGGACGGCTGGCATAGGCAAGAGGCGGGTGATTTCGGAATCGGGGAAAGGGTTCAGCCAACAGGGGCCAGCGTTCAGTTTCTTGATTCTTCTTACCTTCGCTGATCGCTGATCCCTTGCAAACAACGACCATGACCGAACCATCAATTGGCACCCAAGCGTCTCACTTCCGGAGAGAGCGACGGCGGTTTGCTCGTTACCCATGGATGACTCTGACGGAGTTAAAGGGGTCGCGCCAGAGAGTCGGGCAGGGAAGCCTGATCAACTTCGGCCGTGGGGGGGGGATGCTGTTAACAAAGGACACCCTCCCCCTGGGGGATCACATCAGCCTGAGAATAGGGGGGGAAAGAAACCTCCAGTCAGAAGGAATCGTGTTGCTCGGTCGGGCCGTCTGGGATCTGCCCGGCAGGGGCGGATACAACCGCTATGGAGTGTCTTTTCTGACGGGGCAGGGAGATTCCTATGAGCAGTTGTGGCGGGTTCGAGAGATCTCCCACTCAAAGCTGGTGGCAAAGCTCCTGGGATTGATGTTCGTGGATTTGACTCCCGCCATGGTCGAGAAGAAGGTGCTCAGCTACGTAAGTCGGGATCTCGCCTTTTCCCTGAATTGCATGCCTATCAAATTGAGGGGTGAAAGGCTCATGGTCGCCATGGGTGAGCCCCGTGATGGCAGGGCCCTCGAGAAGCTTGGCTTGTTCTCCGGGTGCAAGATTGTTCCTGTAGTGGCCACACCTTGGGCCATCACGAAAACGCAGATTCAATGTTGGGGGGTGCAGTACGTTCCCTCCTGGAACGACATATCGGAAGAACCGTCCTTCCGACGGTTTCGTCAAGACAGAAGGCCACGAATCCTCGTGGTGGCTTCAAGGGCCCCGGAATTCACTGGGAAACGCCTCGGTACCGAACTCGCTGCTCTGTTGAACCGGGACAAGAAGCGAGCGTTTCTCGTCAGTTTTCATTCACGTCGTCCCGTGTTGGCCGATGACGTTTCTGATCAGGGCGAGTGGGTCATTTTGACGCTTCCTGCACAGAGGAGCACTTTAGGCCTGGATTGGGCCATCAGAGCTGATGAGACCTTCCTCGTTGTGTCTCCTTCCCACTGGAAGAAAGGATGCCTTTACGTTCGAGCTGCTTTTGACCGGTTCGTGGAGATTCAGAAGGACCGGCAGACTGCGCCTCGTAATGGAATCGTTAAACAGAGAGTGCTAGAGTTGTCGGTGGTCTGTGCGCAGATATCAGACATGCGCCAGGGGTTTCAGGTATTTCGCCAGCTGGAGACGAGCGTTCATCAGGATTTGGACATGAGAGAGCCAGAGTTCGATATTCGGGTGCACTATATTGGAGGAATCCTTGAAGATCAGAAAAACGTCCGAAGGGCAGAGAAGATGGGAGTTCCCATCACGCTACTGAAGCCACACTCACCCGCATCTCAGTGTCTGCGCCATATCGCCGAATCTCTCTTGAGACCGACTCATGCAAGAGATCCACGGGTTCACCTCAGTCGGTCCGTCGTCTCGCGGATCTTTGGGTGAGGTACGGACGTCATCATGTCGTAATTGGTCTTCACTAAGAAATGTCCTCTCCGCTCTCTGTACGGAGTTTTTGACCCGTTCTAAGGGTCGGTCGTTC
>CAYGBW010000077.1:0-23877 GCA_964348185.1 uncultured Thermodesulfobacteriota bacterium
GTTGATTGGACTTGTTGATGGAGTAATGGAGTAGTGGAGTACTGGAGTGTTGGAATTCAGGATTCCATTGCTCCATGAAGGTCGAGTGCGGGCGAAGGCCAGTGGAACTGAGAACAGAAAGCAATCGAGCATGCTGTATTGTTCTTTTTTGAAACTTAGATCTTTCTATCCGATCTCAGTCCTCCATTACTCCAATTCAGCCGTCGTAGCCATAGGCTACTATCCGGCCTTCGTAGCCGTAGTTACTACGGTGGCGTAGGCTGGCGAAGTCGGCTACTCCAACACTCCAAGTGGCTATGACAGGTTCCATTTCGACTTGATTGACATGGGAAGGGGAGCCTCTTTGAAATCCGTCTTTATCTATTCCCAGGAGCTGAGTCGGTTTGATTTCGGGCATGACCATCCTTACAAGCCAGAAAGGGCCATCAAGACATACGACCTTTGCTCACGATACGGCGTTCTCGACTATCCATGGATGGACGTTGTCAAGCCCCAGCCCATCGATCCTGAAGCACTCACTGCATTTCACGACGGGCGTTATCTCGAACTTCTCAAAGAGGCCAGTATGGGTAAGGTCAGTCCTGAAACGCTCTCCCACGGCCTCGGCACAGCGGACAACCCCATTGTTCCGGGCATTTACGAATGGTCTCTCGTGACAGCCGGTGGCACCGCTTTGGGAGCGGATTGGATTGCAAAGGGGGAAAGGGACGTCGCCTTCAATCTTCTGGGGGGGTTTCATCACGCCCGGAGAAGCCGGGCCGAAGGGTTCTGCTACATCAACGACGTGGTTGTCGCGATCCTCGATCTCCTGAATCGAGGACTCCGGCTGGCTTTTGTCGACATTGACGCCCATCATTGCAATGGGGTTCAAGAAGCGTTCTATGGGGATGATCGGCTCCTCATGATCTCCTTCCATGAGAGCGGTGAGACCCTCTACCCAGGGACGGGAAATGTCTTCGAAATCGGTGAGGGAAAAGGCCTGGGTTACACCGTTAACGTGCCCCTCGAGGCTGGGACAGACGATGAGGTCTACCTTGAAGCCTTCCGTGAAGTTGTGCCCCCCCTGATCCTTGCATTTCGGCCTGACATCCTCGTGGCCGAGTTGGGTGCTGACACTCAGATTTCGGATCCCCTGACCCATCTCAGATTGACGAACAACGGCTATCAGGAAGCGGTAAGGCTCCTGAAGAGTCTATGCAGGAGGATTCTTGCCCTCGGAGGAGGGGGGTATGACATCTACCAAACGGCTCGGTGCTGGACCCTCGCCTGGTCGGTTCTGAACGGCGTTGAACCGAAGGACGAGTTTGCCGGACTTGTGGGTGGGATGATGTTTGGACCGGAACACGAGGTTGGAAGCCTCAGAGACCGACCCCATCGGACAGGAGGGCCGGAAAAGGACAAGGCGAGAGTCAAGGCGGAAAAAGTCGTCTCATTTATCAAAGAAGAGGTCTTCTCCATCCATGGGATCACCTAGGGACCATAACTCATGGAGAATGTGAGATAGGCGACCGTGTGACTCAACCGACCCCTAGGTCTTTTTTGTTTTCCCAGTCCGAGTCGTCCTCTTGCTTTTCCTTTCCCTCTCCAAGGCCGCAACCCTTTTCTTCAGGGCCTCAAAATCCTTCTTAGAGACGAAATCGAGGTTTTCCAGGCCTTTTTGCATGAGAGAGACCATCTTGTCCTGAAGGCCCTTGAATTCCTTCTTGCCATCGCGGATCAATCGATCCGCGAGGCGCTCGGCTTCTTCTGCCGAAAGCTTACCCTCCTGAACGAGTTTATCCAGGGTCTCACGGACACGATGTCGGGTCAGAACGACGGCTCCGATGCTTGCCTGAACTGTTTTTCGAATGGCTTCTAACATGACACAACCTCCAATCCCATAGGAAGAGCCCACACCCCTGTATGACTAACGTCTAGTTTTTGAAATCTTATGAAGATCCTGTGTCGTGGCCTTGTCAAGGTGTTCCCATGTACCTCGCTCTCTATCTCCCTGCTTAACCTACCCGTGGTCGAGCTGGGTCTGATCGTGTTGACCATTTGAATTTCGAGTTTGGTTACGCCTTCGCCGCGCAGCAGGTTTGTCCAAACCCACCTTGCAAAACTTGGACCCTCAGCGTCCCGGTCCCGGCTTTGGCGAGTTCTCAATTTCAACAAAGCCCCGAAGCCGGCCTTCGGTCGCAACCCAATCCCCATATCGAAATCGACTCGGCTGAGCCCTTCGGCAGTGAGCTCAGGGCCGAACTGCTCGGGTCGAAGGCTCGACCGAGTCGGATTCGAAATTCGGATTTCGTATTTTTGACCTTTTGGCAAAATGCAACGAAGTCTTGTACCGAGAAGCTAAATTCACTTTAACGACTCGCCGTGACTCTAGTCAAGAGAATCTGGCATGAACCTTGCTGGATCTATTGGGTATCTTTGCCTTTCTCTCCCCAAAAGGGCCGTCTACCCATGTGGCACCAAAGGGGGAGAAGGCCTGAATCTTTAAATGGGTTTCAATTTTGTCCGACGGATGGCAGAATTTTCCAGACCCTTCGGCCGAGGTCCTGCAAATTGGCGAAAGGTAAACCCACTTCTGACTCCGGGGGAGAAAACTCTACCCTTTTCTCGGCCGAACATTTAGCCGCCGTCCGAGACATGTCAGAGAGACCAGACCGAAGGAAATCTCGCCGCATGAAGGATCCTATCCTCATCTTACTGTATAGAGATCGAGAGGGAAGCAAAACGGCGAGACCCTTGGACCTGTCTCTCGAAGGAATCGGCATCGAGACAGGAAGTCCTCTGAAAATCGACGAGAGTCTCCACCTCGCTATCATCATCGGGGAATCCCAGGTCAATGCCCGGGGGAGAGCCGTATACAGCCGAAGAGCCAAGTCGGGAAGGTTTCGCTCAGGGATCAAGTTTGAGCAGATTTCTGACCGCAATAGGGGAATCATCAAACTGTATCTTGAAAAGACACGTCAATTGAGGAGGTCGGGCGAGGATGAAGCAGACCCTTGAGACAGAACGAAGAGAGCACACGCGCCTTGAACTCACCAATCTGGTGGCCTACAAAAACTTTGACATAGAAGAAGTCACAGAGACGATCAATATCAGCATGGGAGGCATGAAGATAAGAACGGAGTTTCCCATTGACACGGATGAGGTTCTCTACGTTTCCCTTCGGATCGGCCGTCATGAGTTCAAGTCTAGAGCGAGAGTAATCTATTGCAACGCAAGGGAAGACCAGGTTTGCGACATTGGCCTCAAGTTCGAAAAGACCTCCGAGCGACACCTTGCTCTGCTGGATCAATACCTCGGCACCGAGGACTGGCATAATCGCCCTTGAAAAGTCATCGAAGATTCCTTGATTATTCGGGTTTACGAACCCCCTGTTTCTTTCGAGGATCGTACCCGGGCAACGGCAAAAGCCACGATCAGAAAAGAGAGAATTCCGGCAAAAGCCAGACCAACCCCCTCCTTAATCCTTCTCACCTGACGATTCATGGCCCCTTTTGAGAATCCAATTTTCAGGCCTTCCGCCGTTGGCTTGTCCACTGACAGAGGGTAAGACATCATCAAGACGTCCTGCTCTGGAATCACTTGCTCAGCGTGATATCCTGCCACCACCTGTGTACCCCGCATCATCTCAATAAAAACAAGGTGCGCATCCCTCCCGATCTCCTCAATGTACCGCTTGAGAAGCTTCTGATTATTGCCGATGGTCTCGTCATTAACCAGAAGGGAGAACATATGAGCGATATGCCGACCTCGGATGGCGGCATCTTTTTGAAGGATACTCTTCTTCGACTCAATGATAAAATAGCCGAACAGAAAAGCCGCGATCATTAGGATGAGCCCGATGGTGATTGACAATCTGAGAAAGGAGGTGACCTGGCCCTTATGGGTCTGAATGTGGCGACTTTCCCTTCTCGGCGAGACCCTTTGCCCACCGGATGCAACGGATTCCAAGAGGGCCTCTTTCAGCTCTCTCGCTGTCTGGAAACGGTGTGCCGGGTCTTTGGCGAGACATGTCAAGACAACTCCTTCCAATGTCCTCGGAATCTCAGGGACGATCTTCCGGGGCGGCAATGGTTCCCCACTGATGATTCTGTTGATGGTTTCTGCAATGGACTCTTCATGGAAGGGGAGCTTTCCTGTGAGGAGCTGGTAGAGCACAACCCCCATGGAGAAGATGTCGGTTCTTCGGTCAATATTCTTGAACTCTTTGAGTTGCTCAGGTGAGCAGTAGTAAATTGTTCCCATGAACGTGCGGTCTTTCGTTTTGACCATTTCGGATTTATCAAGCCTGGCTATTCCGAAATCTGTTATCTTTACGGTGCCGTTTTTCAGCAGGATCAGGTTGTCAGGTTTTATGTCGCGATGAATAACCCCATGTTCATGGGCAAACTGGAGACCGTCACAGACCAGGTACATCCAGTTGAGAACCGTGTCTATCGGGTGCTGCCCCCCTGACTTTATGAGGTGACCCAGAGAAAGTCCCTCCAGGTATTCCATAACGATGTAATGTTGGTCCCCCTGCTGCCCCACATGATGGATCGAAACGATGTTGGGGTGATTCAGCCGAGCCGCAGCCTTGGCCTCTTGCTGAAAACGGAGTATGATCTCTTTTCTTCCCGCATCTTCCAGGCCAAGCCGTGGATCAATTCTGAGAACCTTCACCGCCACATCCCGGTCCAGACGTGTGTCATGGGCGAGATACACCGTTGACATCCCTCCACTGCCGATCTTTTTCTTTATCTTATAATTGGATTTCGCCACCATGATGGGCTCGTTTGGGTTTACTTACATTTATCAGAATTGTTGTGACCTGTCAAACCGGTTTCTCTTTATAATTATAAGGGGTTTATACTGAAACGGGTCCCCACTCATAACATGGGGGGCTTATTTTGTGGCCCGGCCCCGTGTCGGAGGGGACTCCGCCCTGAAGGGGCGAGGAGAAGGTCCGCAAAGGGGCGGATTTTCAGTTCATGAGGTCACCAGGCCGGGTTTGAGAATGGCGAAAGGCAAAAAGGATACCAATTTGGGGCGCAGGGCAAGAAGAGTGAGGCAGGAGGGGTGAATCATAACCCGACCCCCTTCAAGGCCCTGTAAACCCACATGGCCAAGGCCAAGGAAAGCCAAATCCATTTCCCGGGGTCGCCCCTGAGCCGGCCCTCATTCCCTGAATCTCAAAAGGGAGGCCTTGACGGTTTCGTTCGTGCTCGAGATGTCAACCCATTCATGAAAAATCGCCAAACTATTGACGCCTTATGCGCTCTCGGGGATGACCCTTCGGGACCGTCTTGGGATTTGGCCGAAACGGAGAAGTCAGGGAACCGAAGAGCTGGAAACTTCGGATTATCTCCCTTGAAGAACCCGCCCTTTTCGGGTATCCTAACGCTATCCAACGATGTCGATGTCACAGGCAAGAATCGATGTGGCTATCTCTAAGAAAAATACTCCCCCTCCTTGCGGTGGCCATCTACTTTTTGAGTCCTTTCGATCTTGTTCCCGATTTCCTCGTGGGTCTGGGGTGGATCGATGATGTCATCCTGGTTGGCCTTCTGATCTGGTACCTGTCCGGACGATCGATTCCCCCTTTCACCCGCTTTGGTTCCTCTTATGGAAGAAGCCAGCGGCCCTATGAGAGGAACTCACAGAGGTCTTCTTATTCATCGAGGACCGAGGGCGACGATCGAATCAAAACGGACGACCCTTACACCATCCTTGGGGTCAGGCCGAAGGCGACCGTGGAGGAGATCAAGGAGGCCTATCGGATTGCAGCGTCAAAGTACCATCCAGACAAGGTGAGTCACCTGGGGAAGGAGTTTCAGGATCTGGCCCACCAGAGGTTTTTGGCGATACAGCAGGCATACGAACGGCTGATGAAGACGCGCTGACCTCAGTGTTTCAAAAGCCACCACCATTTGCGAACTTGAGACGCCGTTTTTTTGACCGTTTTGATCTCTTCGACTCCGGGAATGCTTTCGATTTCATCTTTTAGGCTGGTGGATGGCGAGGGGGGACCTTCTCGATTATCGTCTGACTTTCTCTTTTCTGGGGATTCCTTTTTTCCGACTCGCCCTTTCCTTTCTTTTGAGATGTTTTTGACTTCCTTGACGGTCTTCCCCAGCTCCTGGCCGATTTCCGGGAGCCTTCTGGCTCCAAAAATCAGTAGAACAATGACTGCAATGATAATCAACTCGGAAATTCCCAATCCAAACATCGTCTGCCCTCCGGTTCGCCGTGAAAGGGGTCGAACCTGTTATGGATCATAAGTCCCTTGGGCGGTGGGCTACCCTCTTCTCCGTGCCGTGCTCGGTTATCTGCCCTGTCCCTTCGGATAGGTTACTGGCCTGCCTTGATCAGAGCCTGGCTCCAATCAGTGAGGGGAAGGAGACGCCTTGCAGCTGAATCGAAATGAAAAAGCCGCCCTCTGGAATCTGACAATCGGGAATTGGTGTCATAACCGATCACACCCGCCAACCCATGGGTATTCAGTGAATGAATGCTTTCGAGTGCATGGATAAAGCCCTCACGGGTCAACGTCATCCCAGAGCCCTCCAGAGCTTCTGCAACCAGCAGACCGCTGACGTAGCCGAGAACATGATAGCGGGCAAGGCCATCCGGATCCTTTCGGGGGTAATACTTCTGCGTGTTTCCTCTCATGACGGCGACGCCGGGTACTCTCTCCCACGATTGGGCCAGATAGTCCACCACGAGGTAGTTGTCCGCCCCTTCGCCAGCCTCGATCAGTATCCCAAGCTCAGCGGTTGACGAGGGGCCCATGAACTGTGGAGACCAAGCCAGGGCCCTGGCTGACCCCATGATTTGGGCGGCTTCTCCGGCCGATGTTCCCAGAACAACGTGATCCGCCTGGGCTAACCGCAACCGGTCCACAATAGGGCCGAAATCATCGATGTCTTGGCTGTAGCGCTCCTCGCTCACAATCTGAAGTCGGTAGCGGCCGCACGCCCGATGAAAGCCCTCGCGGACCTCCTCGCCCAAGAACCCATCCCGATAAAGCAATCCCATCTTGGGATTCACTCCTGGTCTCCTCTTCAGCACATACTCGATAGCCATCGTGATTTGATCGCCATAAGGCATGCCAAGGAAGAACAGGTTTTTCCTGAAAGTGGAAAAAAGCGATTTTGAAAGGGCTGTGCTCGCTAGGACGGGGATGTCTTCGCTTAGGACCCCTTGATCGATGAGGGTTCGAGTCGTCGGAGCACCTGAAGTGGAGGCGAAGGCAAAGACCCCTTTCCCCGCCAGCATTCTCCGTGCCGCTGCCACACCGTAGTCCGGTTGCCCTTTACCGTCCTCGGCAACCAAGATGATGCTCCTCCCGTGAATCCCTCCCATATTGTTAACATGATCGAAAAAGGTTTCAAGGCCATCTTGAAAGTTGCTCCCCATGGAAGAGGCAGGCCCCGAAAGGGGGGAGACGATGCCAATTCTAACCGTTGAGTTCGTGACACCCCGCTCTGGCTCCTGGGTAAACGCGAGATACGGAATGACCAGGAACCCGAGAACGCTCCAGCCGACGACGAATTTTCCCCTCACCATAAAGTCAAATCCTTTTGAGTCGATACTCTCGACTTGTAAGGAATCCCACCCCCTTTGAAAGGGGTTTGCAGTGCAAGAAACGATGGGGCAAAGAGTTTAATGAATCCTCAAGGTAGATCGTCACGGTTCCCGAGTCGATCTATCTTTTCTTCATGAAATGGGTCCGATAGATGTCTCGATGACGCTTCATTTCATTGAAATGGGGACAGAGACCCAGGCGAGTCCCCCAGAGGTCGTAGTGGGGTTTTCCCTTCCGGCTGAAATGGATGCTCCGGAGTCCATGTCTCCTCCCCCACCGAATCAATTCGTCGAGAGAATCGGCAAGGACCTTACACATGGGAGCGCCCTTTCTCAACTTGAGTCGAGGATAGTCCCTTGGAGCGGACTGAGTAAGAAAGTAAAGCACTTCCGACACACTCCAGGCATCTGTCCCGATCGATACATCGATCGGAGAGAAACCGTCAACATAGCCTTCTATGATGCCAGGATGGATGGACGATGTCAACCATTAATCAGCTGGAGTTTCCTCAGAAGGCAAGCATGTAACCACGCAACCAATTGAAATTGAGCTTGTTCTCTGATTGAGCCAGGGCCAAATCCCTTTGCCCTTTTCTCAACTTTTGGTAAATCTAAGACTCCCTCCAGTCCCGCCGAAGATTTATGGGCAAAAAACGTTCTCAACGCTCAATGGAATCTGGGCGACAGCGTGTTGACTCCTGAGCCGTGATCCCTGACCGTGGAGCGGTCAGGTACGAGCCCTGATCCTCGGGCGGTTGGGCCACGGGCAAGGTGCCGCGGAAAGCCGTGGTGGAGGGGGAAAAAAATTCTTTAAATTAAACTTGACAATAACGTAAATGTTGATATA
The DNA here is from genome assembly GCA_964348185.1 of uncultured Thermodesulfobacteriota bacterium. Classification (GTDB taxonomy): domain Bacteria; phylum Desulfobacterota; class BSN033; order WVXP01; family WVXP01; genus CAYGBW01. The sequence continues at coordinate 8,411 of CAYGBW010000077.1, forward strand.
CTAGAATTGATATGGGGGGTGATCGAAGATGATTGCATACCTAGACAACAACCAGATGTTTATCTATCCGGAATTGCTAAAGCAAGACAATACCGAGGGAAACACGGGTTCACCTGTCCACCGTTCTGATCTGGAAGATGAATTTCCGATGGACATGACGACGCCAGATGAAACCGTCATGGCGGATCCCGATGGGGTAGATTCCTATTTTCCTCCTGAGGAAGAGGAGGAACTCACTGAGGAAGATTTGGATGAGTCTGATCACGATGAGAATATCGCCAGCATTTATCTCAAGGAGATGAACAAGATTCCCCTCCTCACGAGAAAGAAAGAGATTGAACTCGCGAGAAGAATTCAACAGGGCGAGCGTAGGATTCGCAATCTCATTCTCCAATGTCCAATTGCGGTGGAGGAAATCAAGCGACTCCAGGAGAAGGCGAAACGAGGGGGGAGCGGAACAGGTTCCGGGGAAGAGATCGTCCGTAGGACAATTCGAAAGCTGCCAAAGCTCGTTCAATCTCCCGGGGAAGACGCCCATCGGCTCACGAAGCTGATAGAGGACCTGAAAGAGACAGAGGCCCGCGTAAAGGCAGCAAAGGCTGAGATGGTTCAAGCCAACCTGAGGCTTGTCGTCAGTATTGTCAAGGTTTATGTCAATCGAGGTCTTTCATTTCTGGATCTGATCCAGGAAGGAAACATGGGGTTAATGAAGGCTGTATCGAAGTACGATTACAGGAAGGGGTTCAAGTTCAGCACTTACGCCTCCTGGTGGATCAGGCAGGCAATCACCAGAGCCCTGGCCGATAAATCCAGAACCATCCGCATCCCCAATCATATGCTGGAGACGAGGAGTAAGACCATCAAGGCGTTCCATCAATTAATCAAGGAACTCGGCAGAGAGCCCCTGCCTGACGAGATCGCAAAGCGTTCGGGGATCTCTCTCAACAACGTACTAAAGGTCATGTATCTGATTCAGGAGTCGGTTTCCCTGGAAACTCCGGTGGGAGAGGACGGAAGTAAACTGCAGGACCTGATCGGGAATGAGGAGAGTCAGAGTTTCAATGATGACATCATCGAGAACATGGATGTAGCAAAAAGGATCCGGAACCTTCTGGCCCTTCTGAGCTCGAGAGAGGAACAGATTCTTCGACTTCGGTTTGGAATCGGCATGCCCTCTGGCTACACGCTTGAAGAGATCGGGAAGTGGTTCGGCATATCCCGTGAGCGAGTTCGCCAAATCGAGGAAAGGGCGATCAGGAAGCTAAGGTATCCAGCTCAGCCCGTGTCAAGCGAAGCAGGGACCGGGTAGCCTTACCCGGCCCTGCACATCAATTCGAAACAACCTCCCTCTTGACAGCGCAGTCTGTTCGACCCAAAGGGTTCTGTATAACCCCAGACCGGACCGGCGAGGTCTCACCCTCTCCTTTCCTGGCCAACCGAAGGGGGATGGCGCCGTGCGTTTCTTCTTGGAGAATTCATTTGACACCGTGAAGGGGGGAGAGTAACATTTCGAACAAACCGTGTCCTCGCGCTCTTTGAGCCATTGGACTGGCGGATTCAGGATTTACGGCTGGCCATTATTCAAATCCCGTGGAAACCTTGATAAAACTCGTCGATGTCACCAAGATCTATGAGGAAGGGAGCCAGAACGTGGTGGCCCTTGACGGGGTGAGTCTCGACGTTCCCCGAGGGCAGTTTCTAGCGGTGAGGGGACCCAGTGGCTGTGGTAAGAGCACCCTCATAAACCCTCTCGGAGGTCTCGACGCTCCCACCAGGGGTCGGATCATCGTCGATCAGGTTTATCTGGGCGATATGGATGATACCCAGCTGACCCGGTTCAGAAGAGACCGAGTGGGAATCGTTTTTCAGTTCTTCAACTTGATTCCCATACTCAGCGTCCGAGAGAATGTGGCTCTCCCCTTCCTGATCAGGGGCAAGCCGATCAAAGAGGCCAATGAGCGGGCTACAGAGCTTCTCCGGATGGTAGGGCTTTTGGAACGTCAGCACCACCACCCTCACGAAGTCTCCGGTGGAGAGATGCAGCGGGTCGCCATTGCAAGGGCGCTGATCAACGATCCAGACATCATCCTGGCCGATGAGCCGACGGGTAACCTCGACTCCAGAACGGGCAAGAGAATCCTGGAGGTCCTCTTCCGGTTGAAGTCCGATCTCAAGAAAACCATTATCCTGGCCACCCACAGTCCCGACGCATCACAGTTCGTCGATCGTGAAGTTCACATGCGTGATGGACGGTTCCGTGAAGAAGGAGAGAACGCCCCTTGATCCATCTCGTCCGTCTTTTCTCTCTTCGCCATTTCTACCTAGAAAAATGGAGATCTGGGTTGACGATTGTTGGCATCGCGTTGGGGGTCGCGGTCTTCATCAGCATTCGGATCTCCATCAACAGTGCCCTAGACGCGTTCAAAACCACGGTCGATCACGTGGCCGGAAGGACTCATCTTGAGATCGCCTCCCCTGGCAAGGGCTTTGACGAAAATCTCTTCCTTCAGGTGAGAGGGGTCGAGGGGATTCTGGCGGCGACTCCACTGGTTCAGTATGTGGCTCAATGCGAACAACCGATCAACGAGCCCCTCCTTGTTCTTGGGGTCGACGTTTTCAGCGATCGACAGCTTCGGGCCTATCGATTCCAAGGAAGAGACGATAGCGGGAATCTCCTCCAGTTTCTCCTCGAACCCAGAGCCATCGCCATCACCCGCACGTTTGCCGAAAGGTTTGGATTGGGCCAAGGGTCCCCATTGAATCTCCTCATTGGGTCGAAAGAGGTCTCCTTCATCATCCGGGGAATCATGGAGGAAGAGGGACCTGCCAAAGCCCTAGGCGGAAATTTCGCCATCCTCGATATTGCCCATGCACAGGAGGTCTTCGGCAAGGTGGGTCTCTTGGACGGAATCCATTTGATCCTCAGCCCTCGGGCACGCCCGGAGGGGGTTGCTGACGCCCTGAGAAAAATCCTTCCCCCCCAGCTGACGGTTCGCCGACCCCAGATCCGAAACAATCAAGTGGAAAAAATGATTGGGGCCTTCAAGCTGAATCTGACGGCCCTGAGCTTCGTCTCCCTATTTGTGGGCATGTTTCTGATCTATAATTCCATGTCCATTTCGGTGATTCGCAGACGGCGGGAAATCGGTATTCTCAGGAGTCTCGGTGTTTCTGAAAAGACGACGCTCCTCTTGTTTCTCTCCGAGGGCGCCATCCTCGGTTTTCTTGGAGGGATCTTGGGCATAGCAATCGGGTTGATCATGGCCAAGTTCACTCTTGCTTCTGTCTCAAAGACGGTCACTGCCCTGTATATTTTGGTTAAAGCTGAACAGCTGACGATCTCGTCATCAACCTTGGTTCTGGGAGTCGTGATTTCGGTCTTGGTTTCCCTTGCATCGGCGGCAGGCCCGGCCAGGGAGGCGGCCGGAACCAGGCCACGAGAGGCCCTGTCTCTTGCCCACCTTGAACGGAAGGTATCGGTGCACGCCGGAAAGCTTCTCTGCCTAGGGCTTGGCGCCCTGTTTCTCGCCCTGATATTTGGGCTCCAGAAGCCCATCCTGGGCAAGCCTATCTTCGGGTTTGCCTCGGCCTTTCTCATTCTGGTTGGATTCTCGCTCATCACTCCTGCTGGAACGCGTTGGCTCAACACGCTCCTCAGACCTGCGATGGAAAGGCTTTTTGGGACTGAGGGTCGGTTGGCCAGTCATTATCTGAAAGACTCCCTCACACGGACGGCAATCACGATTGCCGCTTTGATGACGTCCCTGGCCATGCTCATCAGTATTTCCCTCATGATCCTCAGTTTCAGGAAAACGGTGGAGATCTGGGTCGGTCAGGCCATCACAGCCGACATCATTCTCACCCCGGCAACGTTTGCTGTCTCAGGCTGGGATTCTTTCGTGCCTTCGGAAGTGACCCGCTATGCAAAGAGACATCCCGATGTGAAAGCCGTCGATCGCATTCATGTATCTGAGATGGAATATCAGGGTCGACCCGTTCTCCTTTGGGCGGCGACAACGCCCGTTTTGCTTCACCAGAGTCGGCTCAGATTCGTTCGAGGAAAGGAGGCGGAAATCATCGAAAAGGTCACGAAGGGGGAGGAAGTAATCGTCTCCGAAACCTTTTCCTTGAAGTTTGGGATCCGAGAAGGTCAAGACATTCTGGTCCAGACTCCACAGGGACCGAAGACCTTCGCGATTGCCGGAGTATTCTATGACTATACCACGGAAAACGGGATGATCATCATCGACATCGATCGATACCAAGAAATCTGGAATGACTCCCGCATCAATCGGACAGCCCTCTTTCTGAGAGATCCTTCTCGTCTGGAGGAGGTCAGAAAGGAGATGGGTGACCGTTTTTCCGGCAAGTACCAGATCCTGGCGGTTTCCAACCGAGAACTCAGGGATGAAATCCTTCATATCTTCGACCAGACCTTTTCAATCGCCCACGCCCTGAAGGTGATCGCTTTCGTCGTGGCGATTCTCGGAATCGTCAATTCCATGCTCGCTCTGGTGATCGAGAGGGAAAGGGACTTCGGGATTCTGCGGGCTATTGGGACCTTCAAAAAACAGATCCAAAAGATGACGTTGCTCGAAGCCCAGCTTATGGGCATGGTGAGCTTTTCCCTTGGGACGGTGAGCGGCATACTTCTCTCCCTGGTCCTCATTTACGTCATCAACAAACAGTCCTTTGGCTGGACTATCCAGTTCTTCCCGGTGCCTTCGGTTTTTATCCAATCTCTGGTGCTTGTGGTTCTTGCCGCTTTTCTTGCCGGTCTCATCCCGGCTCATACAGCGACCAAGAAACGGGTGGCCGAGTCGGTGAAGATGGAGTGAGGGAGACGATGGATCGGAAAAGGCTGTGCCTGTTATGGCTGTGCTTCACCTTCTGGGCCAGGCCTGTTGCCGTGGCCGACGAATTTGAACAAGCCCTGCCGGGAAGGGCCTTCTCTTTTCCCAGGGACCATTATTCCCATCCTGCATTCCAAACGGAGTGGTGGTACTATACCGGCCATGTTCGATCTCTCGATCGAAGATCCTTTGGCTACCAGCTCACGTTCTTTAGAAGGGCTTTACAACGGCAAAGATCGGAAAAATCCAGGTGGGCGCTCAATACCATCTATTTCGCCCACTTCGCTCTGACCGATGAGAACAAGAAGACCTTTACCTTTCGGGAGAGAATCAGCCGGGGAGCCCTCGGACAGGCGGGCGCGAAAACGGATCAACTCAGTGTGTGGGTAGAAGACTGGTCTCTCAAAGGAATCGGTGCAGACCACCTGCTCAAGGCTTCGGACCCCTCCATGTCCATTCGGTTTCGTCTGACCCCGCTGAAGCCGCCCGTCATCAATGGAATCGATGGGGTAAGCCAGAAAGCAGAGGGCCTGGGCTATGCCTCTCATTACTATTCCTTGACCCGAATGAGGACCCAGGGTGAATTAACTCTCAAGGGAAAGGTTCTGACCATAGACGGCCTGAGCTGGATGGACCACGAATTTGGATCGAACCCGTTGCGAGACGATCAGGTGGGATGGGACTGGTTCAGTATTCAACTGGAGAACAATATCGAACTGATGCTCTACGTCATTCGACACAGGGACGGAGAACCTGACCCCTATTCCAGCGGAACCCTGACTTACCCCGACGGCACCTCGCGGCATCTTCGCCTGAAGGAATTCGAAATCCAGGTCCTGGAAACCTGGAGAAGCAGAAAAACCGGGGCAACCTACCCTGCCAGATGGAGAATTCGGATCCCCCAATCGGGGATCGACCTCACGGTGACTCCAACCGTGGCTGACCAGGAACTCAACACCCAGGAGTCTACCCGAGTCGCCTACTGGGAAGGGAGTGTGAGAGTAATGGGCAGCTATGAAGGAAAGGTGGCGTCCGGAGTCGGGTACGTGGAGTTGACAGGGTATGCCCAGCCGCTTGACTGGGGGATCTGAATCGATCAGACACACAGTTCGGTTCCTGAAGGTCTCGTGTCGTATTCATCTTCGATCTCTCCCACAATCTCCTCGACAATATCCTCCAGGGTCACCAGCCCCGATACTCTCCGATACCGGTTGACCACCATGGCCAGATGCTGTCCCACCTGCTTCAAATGCAAGAGAAGCTCTGAGATGGTTTTGCTTTCCGGGACGAAAATCACGGGACGTCTCGTCCTCGACAGGGGAAGGTTCGCCTTTAGACCGAGGATATCCTGGACAGCCACATAGCCGACGATATTGTCGATCCGCCCATCGTAGAGAACGAGTCGGGAGTGACCGCTTTCTCTAATACGCGTAACGGCATGAGCCACTGTTCCCCTCACATCGGCGGCCACCACCTTGTCTAGGGGAACCATTATCGACCTAGCCTTTGTTTCACTAAACCGAAACAGATGACTGATCATCCCCTGTTCGTGCACGTTCAAGTCGCCCTGCCCATCGATGATCAGGAGCTTCAGTTCCTCCCGGGTTACAAAAGGGTCTTTCATCTTCCCACGGTCGCCGGTGAGGAGAGCGACGGCCTTGGTCGGGAGGGAGCAGATCAGGACGAGAGGATAGAAAACAATCGAAAAGAAGCTGAGAATCGGGACGATTCTCAGAACGATCCAATTGGCGTGATGATAGAAAAAAGTCTTGGGGAGGGTTTCTCCAAAGATGAGCATGATAGGGGTCATGGCGAGGGTCGCAATGACGATGCCGAGATTCTCCCTCTGGTTCAGGAGGGCCACGGCGTAACTCGCGGCCAAGATCGAACCGAGAACCACAAAGATGTTCGTACCCACCAGGGTGACCGACAGCATCCGCTCTGGTTCTGCCAGAAACCTCTCAACGGCCATCGCATTTCTGGCACCCAGGCTCGCCAAATGGCGGATCTTGATCCTGCTGGCAGAGATCATGGCCGTCTCCACCCCGGAAAAAAAAGCGGAACCCACGACACAGCCTGCAATGAGAATGAGATCCGTCATTCCTTGGCCCTCGCCCTCTTCTTCGGCGTTTTCTTGACCAGCATCCTGACGATCCGGTTCGGCTGAGCTTTAACGATCTCGAACTGAAGGTCCCCGATCTTCAGCCGTTCCTTCGTCTCTGGAATTCTTCCCAGACGATTGATCACGTAACCCCCGATGCTCTGGGCGTCGGGGTCAGTCAGATGGGTTCCCATCCTTCGGTTGAACCCTTCAAGTTCCATGATGCCTTTGACGAGGGCCGCACCCCGGCCAACGGTCTTGAATAGATCCTTCCTCGGAGCGCCAGAAAAAGCCTCTCCCACAATCTCTTCGAGGAGATCGTCCATGGTAACAAGTCCGCAGAAGACGCCGTATTCGTCAATCACCACGGAGGCGTGCTGTCTTCCCGTCCTGAATTCATGGAAGAGCGTATCAATCCGCCGGGTCTCTGGAATGAACTGGGCAGGACGGATCAGATCCCTCAGGGATTGTGCTTCTGGCATTTGGATGAAATCCTTGATATGGAGGACCCCGACAATGTGGTCCTCTTCGCCTTCGTATACGGGAGACCGAGTGTACCGCCGGGCCTTAAGAATCTTCAAGGCCTCCCGAGGAGGGGTATCCACGGAAAGACTCAGCACCTGGACCCTGGGCGTCATGACCTGGTGAACCGCCTTATCCCCAAAAGAGAAGACCTTGTGGATAATCTCCCGTTCCAGACGGTTGACCACCCCTTCATTGAACCCGATATCCACCAGGGTGATCAGTTCGTCTCCTTTCAGCTCTCGGCCACTCCCAACTGTCCCGACCCCCAAAAGGGCCAGAAACAGTTCGGTTATCCTTCTGAGCAGGCGCCGCACCGGACTGATGAGGGCCGAAAAGAGATTCAACGGTTTAACCACCCAGAGGGCAATGCTGTCGGATCTCTGAACGGCAATGGTTTTCGGGGTGATCTCTCCAAAGACGAGAATCAGGAAGGTCATGGCCAGGGTGGAGACCACGACGCTCTCGTTTCCTCGTAGAGAGGTTGAAATGATGTTCTCTCCCAGACTGGAAGCGGCGATGTTAACAAGGGTATTTCCCAGGAGAAGGGTTGCAAGGACACGAGCAGGATGTTCCATCATCCTGGCAATGAGTCGCTTTCTCGGGAGTTTACTTGCTGAGAACTCTTTCAGCTTACCGTAGCCTAGGCTGAACAGAGCCGTCTCTGACCCGGAAAAAAAACCGGACAGCGCAAGCAGGATAAATAGAATGAAGACCCGAACAATCAATTCGACGTCTCAAGATCAGAGGGATCAATCTATCATGGTATATTACCTTCCCTGGCCCTGTCAATTCCGAGGCAACCCACTGCCGACCGACTAGGAACGGGAAGAGAAACCGGATTTCTTGACAAAGGACGGAAGGATGATTAATTTCTGCCCAGTTGAGCAGTTCCGAGGCTTCTGGTCCTTCAGAGGGAAGTGCCCTATGCCCATATACGAATACCGGGTCATCGATGGCCAGAAGGGGTGCAAGAGGTGCCAGGAAGGCGTTGAGGAGATTCAGACTATTCACGATGATCCGCTGAGAGTATGTCCCCAATGTGACGCCCCTCTGATGCGGGTCGTCTCAGCGGCCAGTTTTCGAATGGGAGATCAGAGGCGCAACCCGGTTGAAGAACAGATTAGAGATTATGAAAAAAAGGGGATGTACAGCCACGCAGCCGAAGCAGCCGACAAGGAGGCAGAGAAAACCAACCGCGAAGACCTGAAAGCCCGGGCCTTAGATAACTACAAAAAGGCAGGATACAAGGATTTGTGACCACGACAGCTTGACAATCGGGATGGGGATGATTAGTTTTTCGACCATCCAACCATCTCGAGCCAGGTTCTGAATTAAACATTTTAGAAAGGAGAGACAGGAGATGAAAATCAGACCACTGCAGGATCGTGTAATTGTGAAACGGGTGGAAGAAGAGGAGAAAACCAAGGGAGGCATCATCATCCCCGATACGGCAAAAGAAAAGCCCGTCGAGGGGAAGGTCGTTGCAGTCGGCAAGGGAAAGGTCAGAGAAGATGGCAAGGTGCAGCCTCTTGACGTGAAGAAGGGAAACAGGATTCTCTTCGGAAAGTATGCTGGAACAGAAATTAAGATTGAAGGCGAGGAGCACCTGATCATGAGGGAAGACGATATTCTGGGTGTGATCGAATAGGAACTATACTCTTTTGAAGGAAATGGAGGTTTGACAATGGCAAAAGAACTCAAATTCGACCAAGATGCAAGGACTTCAATCCTCGAGGGCGTTAATATTTTGACGAATGCGGTCAAGGCAACCCTCGGGCCGAAGGGCAGGAACGTGATCCTGGAGAAATCCTTTGGATCACCCACGGTGACCAAAGACGGGGTTACGGTTGCAAAGGAGGTCGAACTGGAAAACAAGTTTGAGAACATGGGAGCCCAAATGGTCAAGGAAGTGGCCAGCAAGACCAGTGACACGGCAGGCGATGGGACCACAACGGCCACGGTTCTGGCTCAGGCCATGTATCGAGAGGGTTACAAGGTCGTGGCCGCAGGCGCCAACCCTATGGACGTGAAACGGGGAATCGACATGGCGGTCGAAGAGGTGGTTAGGGAGCTCAAGAAGCTGAGCAAACCTACCAAAGAGCAGAAGGAGATCAGCCAGGTTGGTACCATCTCGGCCAATAACGACGAAACCATTGGAAATGTTATCGCCGAGGCTATGAACAAGGTCGGAAAGGAAGGGGTCATCACGGTCGAGGAAGCCAAGGCCATGGAGACCAGCTTGGACATTGTGGAGGGAATGCAGTTTGATCGAGGCTATCTCTCCCCCTATTTCGTCACAGACCCTGAAAAGATGGTGGCTGCATTGGAAGATGCCTGCATTCTGCTCCATGAGAAGAAGATCAGCAGTATGAAGGATCTCCTCCCCATTCTCGAGCAGATTGCCAAGTCGGGCAAACCCCTTCTGATTATCGCGGAAGATGTGGAAGGTGAAGCCCTGGCCACCCTGGTGGTCAACAAGATCCGCGGAACCCTTAGATGTGCGGCCGTCAAAGCCCCTGGCTTTGGAGACCGCAGGAAAGCCATGCTGGAAGACATCGCCATTCTAACCGGAGGCCGTGTCATCTCCGAGGACATCGGGGTCAAACTCGAGAATATCAGCGTCGGCGATCTGGGGGAGGCCAAACGAATCAACATCGACAAGGACAATACCACGATCGTTGAGGGAAAGGGAGAAAAGTCGGCCTTGGAGGGCCGAGTCAAACAGATCCGAGCCCAGATAGAGGAAACGACCTCGGACTATGATCGGGAAAAGCTGCAGGAAAGATTGGCCAAACTGGTTGGCGGTGTTGCAGTCATCAACGTGGGTGCCGCGACAGAAACCGAAATGAAGGAGAAAAAGGCCCGTGTCGAGGACGCCCTGAACGCGACCCGAGCCGCTGTCGAAGAAGGGATCGTCCCCGGTGGAGGGGTGGCCTACCTCCGGTGTCTAGACGCCCTCAGCAAACTGAAGGTAGAGGATCACGACCGCCAGGTGGGTGTCGATATTGTCAAGAAGGCCCTGGAAGAGCCTATTCGGCAGATTGTTGAAAACGCCGGTGTGGAAGGCTCTGTGGTCGTTGAGAGGGTGAAGAAAGAGAAGGGTGCTGCAGGGTTTGACGCTGCCAAGGAAGAGTATACCGACCTCGTCAAAGCAGGGATCATCGATCCGACCAAAGTGGTTCGCCTGGCATTGCAGAACGCTGCAAGCGTGGCCTCCCTGATGATCACAACGCAGGCGATTGTCGCTGAGAAGCCTGAGAAGAAGGCTCCGATGCCACCGATGCCTCCCGGAGGGGGAATGTACTAGATTTGATTCTTCTCAGGGGAAACGGAAACAAGGTGGGTCAGCCTTTACACTGGACCACCTTGTTTCTCTTAACCTTTCTTCCGATTTTGATCAAAATGACAGCTCATGGCCAAAAGAGACTACTATGAGATCCTGGGTGTCTCCCGTCAAGCGACCGAGGATGAAATCAAGAAGGCCTATCGAAAACTCGCCCTTCAATACCACCCCGACCGAAACCCAGGTAACAGGCAAGCCGAGGACGATTTCAAAGAGGCCGCCGAAGCCTATGAGGTTTTGAGGGACCCCCAGAAAAGAGAACTCTACGACCTTTACGGGCATGAGGGGTTGAAGGGAACGGGCTTTACCGGTTTCAGGGGTTTCGAAGACATCTTCTCGAGCTTCAGTGACATATTCGAGGATTTTTTTGGATTTGGGACGGGTGGACAGCGACGGAGGCAAACCCATGCTCAGCCCGGAGCAGATCTTCGATACGATCTGACTATCAGCTTTGAAGATGCGGCATTTGGGGCAGAAAGAGAGATCGAGGTCCCGAGGGCTGAAAGCTGCTCGGGCTGTGAAGGGACGGGAGCCGCTCCTGGAACGTCGCGGTCTCAGTGCTCCTACTGCCATGGCACAGGACAGGTGACCCATTCCCAGGGCTTTCTCACCATCAGCACGACTTGTACCCACTGTGGCGGCGAGGGAAGTTCCATCACCCACCCATGTAAAGAATGCAGGGGCACGGGGAAAGTCAGAGGGAAGAAAAAGATTCACCTTACCCTACCTGGAGGTGTCGATACCGGTTCAAAACTGAGGGTTCAAGGCGAGGGAGAACCGGGCGTCCGGGGGGGGCCACCGGGGGATCTCTACGTGGTCATCCACGTGGAACCCCACGGGTTTTTTGAGAGAGAGCACGACGATATCTACTGCCAGATTCCGATCTCCTTTCCCCAGGCAGCCCTGGGAACCCGAATAGAGATTCCCACCCTGGAGGGGACAAAGCCCCTTGAAATCCCAGCTGGGACCCAGTCTGGGGAAGTGTTCCGGATACCGGGAGGGGGGGTCAAACACCTCAGAGGGGGCGGCCGGGGAAGCCAAATCATTCAAGTGGTCGTGAAGACGCCCACCCATCTGAGCAAACAGCAGAGGGAGCTCCTGGAAAAACTCGCCGAATTGAGTGAACCCGAACCGGAAATGCTAAAGGGCAAAAAGAAGTGGGGTTTCTTCTCGGGGAAAAAGAAGTAGAACGCCACCGGTTGCTCTAACCCCTTTCAACGCTGCTCCCCTCCCTAGCTGAAGTTGACCTGCCAACCCGATGATTTTCGAACCATAACCTGTTGGTCGTGTCTGCGCCCCACACCCTGTGAGCCCCTCCCCATAAAGCGGTCTCTGGTGCCAATTCCTGTCCGAGACGGGTCAGAGCTTTTGAGCCAGGCCCTTCATTTGAAATCACTGCTTCCAGTCATCGTCTTGACCGGTTGCCCAACGCTTAAATCGGGATCCAATATGTCTCCCGTTCCGTCCATTTTTCCCTCCTCTAGGGCAATCCTTCTATGGGTGTACCCGACGCAAATGCCTGCAGCCTCTAACGCGGCACCGCCAGGGTCTGAAAGTCAATTTCTTCGACAGATCCTACCCCTTCTATCTGCCCCCTGAACGCGTCACCGTTTCCCACAATCACAACCGACAAGACTTCTGGGAAAAGATGGCGTCGCGCTACTTCATGGACCTCGGTCCGAGTAACTCTGGAGATTCTCTTCGGATACTCTGCAAGATTCTGGAGGCCGAGGCCGTAGAGTTCCACCTCTAGAATCTCCCGACCAATCTTCCGAAGGGTCTCAAATCTAAAGGGATAGCTACCCAGGTGGTATTTAATGGCCTCCTCCAACTCCTTGGACGAGGGGCCTGCCTCGATGAATCCTTCCAGCACTTCCAGGACTTCCTGGATCACGGGCAATGTGGTTTCACTGGGCGTAAAGGTTGAAATCAAAAAGGGCCCGGAATATCTTCTCCCCTTGAAATTGCTGGATATTCCGTAGGTGAACCCTTTCTGGGAGCGAACCTTTTCCATGAGACGAGACGAAAACCCGCCCCCTCCAAGGATGTAATTGGCAATCTGAAAAACATCATAGTCAGGGCTGGTCCGTTCAATCAGCGGGTGGCCCATGCGAATCTGGCTCTGGGTAAGGTCGGGACGGTGAATGATCCGAACCTGCCGCTTTGCCTTTTTCGGGGTCGAAAAGGCGACCGGACCAGGAGATTCCGGGCCTTTCCTCAATCGTCCCAGGAACTGCGCTGCTGTCCCAAAGGTCTCTTCAAAATCGATATCTCCCACGACCATCAGAACGCACTGCCCCCCCAAGAAGCGGCGATCGTGGAAGGCTTCAAGATCCTCTGGGCAGATGGCTTTGAGAGAATCCACGGTTCCGCGACGGGGGTGACCATAGGGGGTCCCCTCAAAAGCCAATTGCAAGAACTGAATGTTGGCGACAACTTCTGATTCATCCTGCTCTTGAATGAGTCTGGCAATTCGTCGGGCTTTGAGCTGGTCGAATTCAGACTTTGGGAAAGTTGGGTGAAGAACCATGTCTGAAAGAATCTCCACAAGAGGAGCCAGGTCCTCTGCGAGTCCCTCCAGTCCGATGAAGCTCCCGTCCCAGCCAGAGTGGAATGTGAGTCGAGCGCCGAGAGAGTCGATGTCCAAAGCGATCTCCTGACTCGAGCGCTTCTGCGTCCCCAGAGTCAGCATCTCGAGGGTGAGATCGGCCTGTCCCGCCTTCCCCCCTTCATCAGCTTCGGCCCCGCTTTTGAGCATGAGCACGAGGTTGACCAGGGGAAGCTTCTGACTTTTCACCGCGAGAACCCTCAGCCCGTTCTCAAGGGTCCGACTTTCAATCTCCGGAAGCTGGATCGCGTTCATATTCCCCTTCAGGTTATCTCTTTCCCTAAGGCTTGAATCTTCAGTCAGTGGATTCGAAAATCGAAATACGAAACAAATCCAAATTTATGCACAGCTACAATCTCCGGATGATCCAAAAGAGTCGACTCTTTTCTGTAGGGGCAGGGACTTCGGCGCTCTTGCGAAGGCGGAAGTCTTGTACGGCGCGCAGGTCGAACAAGGAATTTCGAACAGCGAAAGTTCTTGAAGGAATAACACGATATATTTCACTTCGAGATTCTGCGGTTCCTTGTTCAACGATTCTGCGGTTCAAAACAAATAACTCTCCTTCGTAATAGAAATCTTTATGCTTTAGCAGATAGTGGTTCAAGGGTTGGTCCCTTGATCCCCCTGACAACTAATCCCTGTCCCCTGACCCCTTACGATGATTATTCATACTCTCCCCAATGTTCACTTTCCTGGGGAGAGACGGGGACGAGACGGACCACCGTCCGGTTATCCTCATTGAGGTATCGACGGGCCACGTCCATGACCCCCTCCACCGTAACAGCCTGATAGGACGGTTCTATCCGGTTGATCCACCGATAATCCCCGGCGCGAATCTGGTAAAGCCCCGCCATAATGCCTTTATAGAAATGCGTCTGAAGACCCATAAGATAGGACGATCGGAGCTTCTTCTTACTCTTTTCAAGCTCGGGAACCGAAACGGGATGACGCTGCAACATGTCTATTTCTCTCCAGACATCCCGTTCCAAGGCGTCGACGTCCTCCTGAGGGGACAGCGCGACCTCGATGGTCAGAAGTCCCGGATCCATGGTGATAAAGGGAGGGGACCCGAGATCGGCCCCGGCCTCAACAGCTCTCCCGGTCTTGACAAACTTCTGGTAGAATCGTGAGGACCTTCCATGGGAAAGGAGGGAGGTGAGCACGAGAAGGGGAAAGATGTCCCGGTCCCCAATGCCCGGAATGTGGAATCCTGCAAAAAACGCTGAAACCTGTGCAACCTTCTTGTAAACGATCCTTCTCTCTCCCCGCTGGGGCAGTTCCCTGGCCCGCACTGGCGCAGGTCCCGGCTGGGGGGAGAGATGGCCAAAATGCTTTTCCACCAGAGAGAAGGCGTTGTCAGGGTTCAAGTCGCCCACAATGACAACAACCGCGTTGTTCGGAGCGTAGTGGACTCTGTAGTACTCCTGACAGTCCTCCAGGGTCAGGTTTCTTAGGTCCTGATCCCATCCGACCACCGGCCATCCGTAGGGATGGATGGGAAAAGCCGCTGCAAAGAGCTGTTCCAGAGCGAGTCCATATGGACTGTTGACGGTTCGATACTTCCTTTCGCTCCGAACCACCTCCCGTTCGGTGGCCAGGTTCTCCTCGGTGATTTGGAGGTTCTCGAGCCTCTCCCCCTCCAGATGCATGGCCAGCTCTAGCTTCTCAGCGGGAAGGTTCTCATAGTATGAGGTATTGTCCGTGGTGGTAAAAGCGTTAGTATTTCCCCCATTTGCCTGAATGATCCGTGAGAATTCTTCGGGACCGAGTTCTTTTGAACCCCGAAACATCATGTGTTCAAAAAGGTGGCTGATCCCCGTGATTCCCGGTCTCTCGTTTCGGGAACCCGCCGCGAAATGAATCTGAAAACTGACCGCAGGAAGGCCCGTGTCACGGAGTGCAAGCACCCGAAGCCCATTGGGGAGCGTATGTTCTGGGAAATCAAAAGGTACCGTGCTGGAAGCTTCTCTTGTCATCCCATCCTGCAAAGGAGATCGAGATCATGAAAGTCCGAACAGACCATCCTGTGAATTTACC
>CAYGBW010000078.1:0-31377 GCA_964348185.1 uncultured Thermodesulfobacteriota bacterium
GGACCCCTCATCATTTTCTCCTCCATCTAAAGTCCACGCATAGCATTCAGGTGTCTTCTCCTGAACGGTTTCTTTTCAGCCATGGTTACCCTGGGGGCCGGAGATAATTGGGTTGGAAAAATTCGGGTTGACCAGCCTGTATATCATAGATTATCATCCCAGGGCAATAAAGGGATTTGATTTTTCAGGATTTTTTGTTCTGAAAGAACGATGGTGCGACGTCTCTATGTTGTCTAATCGAAAGCCTGTCAAGGGGGGTCTTCCTTTCCCTGCGATGGGGGCCTTTTGCGCTTTGACCCGAAGGGAGGAAAATCACATGAAGATTACCGATCTGAAAAGTACTATTCTTTCCGTTCCCTTTAAGAAACCGACGTTCTGGCCCTATGGCCGGTGGGACGGAATCACTGTCGTTATCCTTGAGATCGAGACAGACGAGGGAATCGTTGGGATTGGAGAGAGCGTTTGTCAACAGAATCCAGCCGAGGCTTCCAAGCATTTCATCGACAGCTCAAAGCCTTTCCTCATGGGAGAGGACCCTTTCAATACAGAACGAATCGGGAAAAAGCTGGAGGGACTGGGGGGTTGGGTCTTTGGCCGGCATTTCGCCGGATATGCCCTGGGGGGTATCGACATGGCCCTCTGGGATATTATCGGGAAGGCCTGCGGTCAGCCTCTGTACAAGCTACTGGGAGGGCGAATCCGCGAAAAAGGGGAGTGTTTCAAGTTCATCCCCCACGATAAACCGGAAGTAATGGCTGCCGATGCCGAGGAGGCTGTGAGCCAGGGTTACAATACCATCTATTGCAAGTACACCAACGTCGATCATCTCAGAGAAGCTATCGAAGCGATCCGAGGCGCGATTGGCGAGAAGCCGAGGCTGTGGGTCGATTTCAACGGGACCCTTTCACCCGGGTTTGCCGTTCAGTTCCTTCGGGAGATGGAAACGTACCGTATTGACATTGCGGAGCAACCTGTTCTCCCCACAAATCTGGAAGGAATGGCATACGTCAAGAACTCCGTGTCAGCACAAGTCCTTGCCCATGAGAGTTCTTGGACCCTTTATGAAGCGATGAACGTGATCAAGAGGGGGGCAGCCGACATTATCAGTGTCGAGCCACGAATGACATGGGGATTGTTGGCAACCAAGAAGGCGGCAGCTGTGGCGGAGGCAGCAGGAATGCCGGTCATCATGCATTCATGTGCCGAACTCGGAGTGGCAACGGCAGCCTTCCTCCACATCATTGCCTCGACTCCCAACTTTATTCTGGCCAATCAATGCATGTATGACTGGTTTGATGAGGACTACATCAAGGGAGGAAAACTGCCCTTCGAGAGGGGATGTCTCTACGTTCCAGAGGGGCCGGGCATCGGGGTCGACCTGGATCGGGACAAGATGAAGGAGTACCAGGAAAAGTACAGAGAGGTCGGGACCTTTTCAATTTTTGGGGCACGGCCCGATGAGTTACTTACCGTTCCCGTCCCACTCTGGCCAACCTACTGAAGGAGTTGCCCGGGGAAGGTACAACGATCTGTTTCGCCTGAAATGTGACTCGTGGAAAGATTCTCCCCTGATACTCAAATGGTTAAGGATCAAAGCCCGCTGCAGTCGATCTTGACGCCTCAACAAGAGAAGGGATATATTCTTATTGGAGACCCTGGAGAGGAGAGCACAATCCTGGCTTGACTGCTTCGAAGTCATGCAGGATAACCTCGAAGGAGTACAGTGCAACCTGAGCACTCACAGCATCGGTGGTTTGCTTGTAACATCCAAAAGTCCAGTCACAGAGAGGTTCAGCGAAAAAAGGAGACGCAGTGAGGGTTGCAAGGGTTTTTTCTTTTATCAGTCTGCTTTTGGTCTTAACGGCTTTGAATAGTGCCTGTAGTTTCATGAGTTCCCGTGAAACTCCCATAGTAAGGGTCGTCAGAGACTATGCCCCAACGGTTGTCAATATTAGAACTGAAAGGATCATTGATCTAAAAGAATACCCGGAGTGGGGACAATACGGTAAGGAGCTTGACACGGTTTTCAAAGAGTATTTTGGAGAGAATTATTCGGCAGGCACTTTGATACACAAAAGCATCGGTTCAGGTGTTATTCTGACAGAGACTGGATTTATTGTGACAAATGCACACGTCATCCAGAAGGCAAGCAGAATTTTCGTCGTTTTGGAAGACGACACGGTATTGCAGGCAAAGGTTGTGGGGATAAGTCAAGCTGACGATCTGGCCATAATCAGAACCGATCTTCCCTACCCCGTGAGAGAGATAAAATTAGCGGATATTGGGGACCTCATGATCGGAGAAACCGTGATCGCCATAGGAAATCCTTTCGGCCTAGAAAATTCGGTGACTGTAGGCGTGGTAAGCGGAAAAAACAGAGCATTTTCAAGCCCCCAGTGTGCATATGTCTGTAGAGGCTTATTACAGATCGATGCTTCCATCAATCCCGGCAACAGCGGCGGCGCTCTTCTAAACCTTGACGGAGAACTCATCGGCGTAAATCTGGCCGTCGTGCAGCATGCCCAGAATATCGGGTTCGCGGTACCCGCTGATAAGATCGCGGATCTACTGGAGCGCGTAAGACCGTAACACCGAGTGTCGTCCTCCAAGAATGAACAAAGCGCTTTGTTCCCCCCTTCTTCCATCCATTGCGACGAAGCAGAGGTGAGCCCTCGAAGCGTCGACAATCCCCTTTGCAGAGCAACCTGGAATATGATCCAGCTCCTGCCGATCGGTTTTGACTTTGCCCATCTCGGTTTTACAAACCAGGGTTGCCGCTGTCGCAACCATGATGCAACGTTCATCGACCCTTTTCTGCAGATTTAAAGTTGATCTTCAAATCGGTCTATGATATATGTTTGTCTATGATCCCCAGAACGTTAGAAACGACAGTTAGAAAGGCCATGAAAACCTTTCCGGCTGTGCTGGTCACCGGGCCCAGGCAGTCCGGAAAGACGACCCTTCTGAGCGAAAGGTTTAGCGCGACCCACCGGTTTGTCTCCCTTGAAAATCCAGACATACGCGCACGGGTCCTGGACGATCCCATTGGTTTTCTCAAGGAAAACCCGCCCCCCGTAATACTGGATGAAATACAGTACACACCTGAACTTTTGCACTATATCAAATCGGCTATCGATGAAAACCGCAGGCCAGGCCAATGGCTGCTTTCTGGTTCTCAAAACTTCCCTCTCATGCAGGGCGTGAGTCAATCGCTGTCGGGAAGAGTTGCTGTAATGTCCCTACTGCCTTTCTCATTGGGAGAGAGCCTCGGCTTTGGAAGTGAAGTGATGAGCATCGACGCCATCCTTGAACATCTCTTTCTTAACCCGGAACAAACCGATAACAGAAAAGAAGGGGCTGAACGTCTAGCGCTTGATGATTGGCTGCTGAGAGGAGCGTTTCCGGAAATCAGGGCGAACAGGGATGTCGACCGACAGCTTTGGTGTGCGAGTTACATTCAAACCTATCTGGAAAGAGATGTACGCCAGATAGTAAACGTGGGAGACCTCAATACGTTTAATCGTTTTTTGAGGTTGTGCGCTGCGCGGACCGGCCAGATTTTCAACATGTCAGAATTGGCACGGGATGTGGGAGTGAGTGTTCCAACAATTAAGAAGTGGCTCAGCGTACTTGAGGCGAGTTACCAAATCTACCTCCTGCCGCCACATTTCAACAACTTTGGCAAGCGGATCATAAAGAGCCCGAAGCTCTATTTTATCGACGCTGCAATAGCTACCTTTCTTCTCGGACTGCATACGAAGGAGCCTACACTATTGGGGCCTGCATTTGGCCAGCTTTTTGAATCAATCGTCGTGTCGGAATGGATCAAAGCATTTTATCACAGGGGCGAAAGACCCGAGCTATATTACTGGCGTTCGAAAGGGGGGGTGGAGGTGGATCTTATTGTCGACCGAAACGGTCGTCTATATCCCATCGAGATCAAGGCAACGTCCACCCTGCTTCCCGCTCACACGGAGTCACTGGGACGATGGGGAGCGCTGGCCGGAGATCTGGCTTCAAGAGGCCTCATAGTGGCCAACTCCTCTAAGACATTTACGCTCAAGAGTTGCAGGGTCATTTCATGGCAAAAGGGTTTGGACATGATCTGAGCTAGTTCAACTTGCCTTATTTATTTGTACGGAGTTGGGGAGGTCCTTTGGTTTTTCAGTTTTGTTTTTGATTCTTATCTGATATAGGGTGTAGATGCCGAGGAAATCGAGCAAAGCGCGCGAGGTGGTTGAAAAGGTTGTTGAAATGTTGAATTCCAAGCCATCGGAGACCTGGGCGCCAGTCAAAGAGCGTCACCGTGTTCAAGGAAGGAGCCTTTTATCTTATTGGGCAGCAAGAGAGTTAGGGATCACTCTGGATGAGCTTTCAAGAAAGCTTAGGATTTTTCCGGCAGCGGTTACCTTATCGGTCAAGGGAGGTGAGAAATTAGGTTTCGACAATGACTATTCACTTATTTGATTACTGAAATGTGGCGTTTCGTCTAGCAAAAACTGAAAAACTTAAGAACGTCCCCAAATCGTAAGCCGGTTATCGGCCAAGCCCCTTTAGTTATTTCATCCCTTTGGTCAATCACCTTTCTTTTAATCAACCCCCTCGAGGAAATGTCCAAATGGCCTCACTTCTTAGCATGCGGCCAAATTTGTTATCCCTTTTTTGCAATTCATCCCATTCTTGTAAAGTGTAGACAACTATTTCGCTCGGTACCGGTAAGCTGTTTAGATCCCAATTCAACGACCGGCGCTCGAAAGATTCGGATGCTTCGTCGACAATCGCAATCAAATCGAGATCACTGCCGACCCCCCAATCGCCTCGAGCGTATGAACCGAAATACCCGAGCCGCTTAAGTTCAGGCCGATGTTGTGCCTGTTCGGCCGACCAGGATCGCACGGCCCGGTCCACTGTCTTTTGACTAGGCCATTTCAGAACGGACGAATTCAAGGATCTGACTGGCATAGTTAATCGCATCGGTGCTTTGGATTTTGCCATAGTGCTCGAAAGGTGCCCCCTCCGGATGCCCGTTGGCATAGCGGGTGGGAATGTAAAAGGCATCAAGAACTTTGGCTCTATCCATCAGATCTTCGGAAACGGTTAGCGGAAGTTCGTCTAAAAGCCGGGCAACGACATGCCCCCATGCTTCCTGCTTTAGAAATAAGTGCAGGGCTTTGACTGCTTTCTCAGCTGCTTGTTGTGCAGCAAAACAAGCCCATTCATGTCGGCCTTCTTTTTGTGAAGATCTAGCCTGTTCCAAGTCTCTTTCCGCCTGGACGAACCAATCTTTTGAACGATCGACCATTGTGCCGTCCCGTTTGTTCCATTTCCAAGACCCAGCACTAGCAGAACTTATCACGGTTCCTTCAAAACGGCAAGGCCGGTAAAGTAAGAGCTCTGGTCAGTCAAAAGGAAACTCCCACCGAGGGCCAATGTTCCCCTCGCGCATATCCGCTTAGATTACCCGGATTCCCAGATCCTATCATTTGAGAACGACGTGCACAAAGACCTGAAACAAGCCCATTCTACCCTTGCTCACATCATTACAACGGGAATTCTTATTGCTTTCTCGAAGGGCTCCGTCTTTACTCTAGGTGCCTTCGCGGCCCACGTAGAACTTGAGATGGCCCAGTTTGCAATGGCTTACCCGGTACTCAACCACGTCCCCGACGAAGGAGGTGAGTTTCAATTCAATGCGGAGGATGGGACTTCCGGGCTCGGTCTCCAGGATATGGGCCATCTCCTGGTCTGCTGGAATGGCGGAAACAAACTCCTCCCTTTTTTCTACCCGAATCCCGAAATAGATCTCCTGAAGTTTCCAGAGGGTGTTTCTCAAGAAATCTTCGACCGTATATTTCTCCAGGCCTTTGTAAAGCCTTTTGGGAAGAAGGGATACGGTGTGCAACAAGAAACCGTCTGCAATCCTGCCCATTCGCTCCAGACGGATGACCTTGGTGCCCCTTTTGATTTGGAGGGACTCAGCGATATCAACATTGGCTCGCACGACCTTAATGTCTAGAAAACCAAGATTGACATTGACAAGATCTGAATCAAGGCGCTCCACGAACCGAAAATTACGATATCGGCTCCGACTCTGTTTTTGAAAGACAACAAAAGTGCCTTTCCCCTGCTTGCGGTAGAGGAGGCCTTTTTGGGTCAGGTCCAGCACCGCCCTTCGAACGGTGCCCTGACTGACCCTGTATTTCTGGGCCAACTCTTGTTCCGAAGGGATAAGGTCCCCCTCCCGGAACCGACGGGAAGCGATCTCGCCCCGGAGAAGGTCCTCCACCTGACGGTACAGGGGTAACAGGGAATTGACCGGCATCTCCACGATACGGTTCTCCCCCATAGGGAGCTCGCCATCACCTTTCTTTCTGCTATGAAACCTTCAGTTAGGTATCCCGCCTGTGCTGACCTTTTCGAATCCTCCCTTATCAAACGCCCAGAGCTCACAGGCCCTTACGCTTCAAGAACGTCACGGTGTCCGGGCATCCTTTTTCAGGGCCCTGAGAAACTGATATTTCATTTCAAAAGGCCTGAGCATGGGGGGTTTGAAAGGACCCCTCCGAGGCGCGATACAAACATGGAGGAACGCGCATTCCCATGTACCCAGCAACGCCTTTACCCTGACCTTTAGAGCCTCCAGGTTGTCCACGGAGCTGGCTAGCCCGATGCCAAGACCCTGGACCATGTTGACGAAATCCGTTCTCCCAGCGTTTACGGTCGGCCCTTCGCCTCCACCTTCGTAGGTCCCGTTGTCCATACAGATGAGCACAAAATTCTTCGGCCGACTGTGTGCCACGGTGGCCAGACTCGAAAGCGCCATGAGCAGGCTGCCATCACCTTCAATCGCCACCACCTTCCGCTCAGGATGCGCCAGGGCCACGCCCAAGCCCACCGCCGGGGCCAGACCCATCGGTCCACGGAGGTAGAGATTCTCCGGACGGTGTTTAGCCTGAAACCAGGATGCGGTCTGTGAAGCAATACCCGTGACGACCAACTCATCGGTGATGTATTCGGCCACAGCCGAAAAGGCATGTTCCCGTTCGATCATGGCCGTTCCCCCATGGTCGCTCGGGTTACCAACAGGGCCACCGGTTTTTGACCTAGCTCTGCCATTTGGAAGGCCTGTGCAATCTGGTCTCGTTCTTGGAAGTCGGGTGCAAGATCATAGTAGGGTATTCCCAACGCATCGAGAAACCGCCTGAAAGCCCTCGCTTTCTCAAAATGAGCGATCGTCACGTCTCCCAGGTGGCCCCGATCCGTCACAATCATCACGGCGGGAACACCGTAGGAGACCCCCAATGTGGCCAGCGTCCCTCCCGTGTTCAGGGCGCCGGCGCTCTGCATCAGGCAGACTGCCCGTTCACCTGAAAGGGCTGCCCCAAAACAGATCCCTAAGGCGTCTTCCTCTCTGGCCGCAGGAGCGTGGGTAACGGTCTTAGAAACAGCCAGGGCCTCAATAACCGGCGCCAGCCAGTTGTCCGGGACGCTTGATGCGACCTTCACCCCAGCACGCTCTATTGCGGTCACCATGGCCCCAGCAAAACTCACTTAACGACTCCTCCTTGCAAATCGAACTGATCAAACCAATCCAAATAGCTTGGGAAGAAACAGCGTTAAACTCGGGAAAGTGACGACCAGAGCAATCACCACGAGATCCAATAGCAAAAAGGGCCATATGGATTTTAGTATCCCTTTGATCGGCGTTCCTGCAACTTCTGCCACAGCAAACAGACAGAGGCCAACGGGAGGCGTGACGAGGCCCAAAGTCAAGGCAAGCACCATGGTTATCGCCCACTGAAACGGATGAACCCCCAGACCCGTCACCACGGGACTAATAATGGGAGCAAACAGGATTATCGCAGCACTACCCGTCAACCACATGCCCACAAACAACAGGAACGCGATGAGCAGGGGAATGATGACGTAAGCACTCGACGTGGTGCCATAAATCGCGTTTTCTACCAGAGTCGGTATTCTTTCGAGGGCAAAGACATAGGACAAAACACTGATTCCTGCTATGAGCATGAACAGTTTGGAGGAAGTGCGAACCGCTTTGGTCAAAACGGTCCGAATATCGGACACTCGAAGGCTACGATAAACGAAGAATCCGAGGAAAAGCGCATAGGCGGCTGCGACCGAAGCCGCCTCGGTGGGTGTGAAAAGGCCCAAGAGAATCCCGCCGAGGATGATAAGCGGAAATAGCAGAGCCAGAGTCGCATCCTTTGCGCTGAGAAAGAAATTTCTCCAGGTAAACCTGACCTTGTGCCTCGGATATTTTCTTTTGACAGCCAGGAAGTGGACGATCATAGAATCGGTTAGGCCAAATAGAACTCCCGGTATGATCGCAGCAGCGAATAACCCGGCCACGGAGAGCTCCATGGTGGCGGCATAAAAGACGATGATAATACTTGGAGGGATGATGGGACCTTGAAGAGAAGAGGCAGCGGTAACCGCGGCGCTGAACTCCCTATCATAGCCTTCCTTTTCCATGGCTGGGATAAAGACCGTCCCCAAGGCCGCGACATCTCCGACCGCCACCCCCGTAATGCCGGCAAACAGCAGACTGCTAAAAACATTAACGTGAGCGAGTCCGCCATGAAATCGACCCACCAGGAAGTTGCTAAAATCGATCAGCCTCTCGGCCACTCCTGCTTTGTTGACAGCCTCTCCAGCGACGAGGAACAGGGGAATGGCCATAAGGACCCAACTGTCCAGGCCGTCGAAGATTCTCACAGGAATCATGCTTAGAAACAAACGAGGCTCCGGAGAGAAGAAGAGAAAGTGCAAAACCCCGGTAAATCCCATGACAAAGGCGAGGGGAAGGCCCAAGAGTAACGTCAACAAGAAAATAATCACGAGTATGGTCATGGCCTATGTTCCTTCCCCCTTGGCAATCTTCTTCCATAGTCTCACCAAGAGGTTAAGGATCATGAGAAACCCGCTCACTGGGACAATCAGGGAAGGCCAAAACATGCTGATTCTCAGTGAACCATCCTTCACGTCCAGCTGCGTTATCGCACTTTCCAAACCGAAGACCGTCAGGATAATCAAAAAGAACAAAGTTACCCCCATCAAGACGATGTTAATCGGTCTCGCTATCCCCGGAGGAATGATTTGAATCAAGAAATCCACCCGGACATGCTCGTCCCTTAGAATAATGACTGCAGCACTCAGTAGAAGTGCCCAAATCATGAAGTAGCGGGCTGCAGCCTCTATCCAAAATGGCGAAAAATTGAGGACATAACGCATAAAGACCTGCGTCCAAACTAGGACAACCATGAAGGCAATGAACAAAAGGGAGGCGATTTCAAGGGCGGTGTTAATTCGATCAAGATTCACTTTCATGAGTTTCCTCCCACTGGAGACACAACAAATACACAGGAGAGCAAGGAAACAACAAAGAGCTGTCCCCTTGCTCTCCGTGTCAGAATCTATGACGAACCGAGTTCTTTCTCTGCCTGCTCAATGGCATTGAGGAGTCTATTTATCCACTCCTCGCCGACCCCCGTAATTCCTGCGACGTATTCCCTTACCCCTTCTTGACTCAATGTTTTGAATTGGTTGAACTCTTCATCGGTGGGATAATAAATCGTGAACTTCTTCTTCCGGAGGCTTTCCAACAACATGTTTTCTTTTGCCCGACAGATTGACCGATTGACATTGATAGCCACCTCTGCTGCCTGGAGAAGGATCCGCTGTTGATCAGGAGAAAGCCCACTAAACCACTTGTCATTGACAAAGAAAGCCAGAGAGGCATACATGTGCCGGTCCATGACCATATAACTGGTAACCTCATGCAGGTTAAAGTCAAACAGGGTGACCACGTTTTCTTCAAAACCGTCCACAACCCCTGTTTGAAGGGAAGTATACATTTCTGGCCAGTCGATGGCCACAGGGCTTGCTCCCAAGGACCGGACGAGTTTCATCATGGCTGGAACTTCCTCAGTTCTGAGTTTTAGACCTTTCATATCGGCAGGAGACCGTATCGGAGTGCCTCGGGTGACGAAGTGCGTGAATCCGCCATTCTCCCCAAATCGAAGCAGTCTCAAGCCCGTTTCTTTTCTCAAGGCATCCGCCCACTCTTGCCCAAACGGGCCATCCAGCACCTTCCAGGCAACTTGCTCATTTCGGAACAGGTAGGGTAGATACAAAAGGTTCACTTTAGAAAAGTGAGGCTCCAGTTTACCCGTAGAAGGGCACATTCCCTGGACAACCCCCTTTCTTACCGAGCCAATCAGCGTCTTTGCGCCTCCCAGCTGGTTACTGGGGTATAGCTCCACCTCGATTTCGCCATGTGTTTGGGCCTCGACGATTTCCTTGAAAACCCGATGAGGGGTATAGTTGTAAGCCCAATCCTTTGGTGGGCTTGCAAGACCTACCTTCATGACTTTCACTTCTGCAAAGCCAACATTGGCTAAGAGCATTGCGAGACAGACTCCAACCAAAAGTACGAGTATTGTTTTCTTTCTTTCCATGGTTGCTCCTCCTGCTTTATTTATCTGATTTACCCTTGACCATACGGATCGCTCTGGCTACTGCCGGCCCATCACCCCCTTTCACAATGGGTTTTTCCCTGTCTCAGCAGGAATTCTCGGGGGTCGCCCTCACGTTCTTGGGCACGACCAAACGTGGGTCAGAAAGAATCGGCTCAGTTTTGTTCAGGAGGGAAGAGAAAACGCCCATTGGGACCCCGGTCTTCCCTTGTAGCATGATTCATCTCTTCTTGTCAACAAAAATATATTCTTTTATAATTATATTTTAGTATCTTGGTTTTTCTCCTTAGAATCCATTAGCTGTGGGCTTACCCATAGTGCCTCTCATCGTTACCTATGGTTTGTTTCGGCTAGCTGTTGGCGCATCATTGGGTTTTCTTTCGCGCCTCCATCTTCAAGACAGCTAAGAACCGGATTTTAAACTATATAAGACTGTCTTTTGTTTCTTGACACCTTGACGGTTTTATGGTCTAATGGCGCCGTCTTTTTCCAACGACTCGGCGCACGGGAGAGAATCGGCTCAGGGGAAATGGGTGAGGTCGTCAATTCATGGCACACGTGGGAGCATTGTGATGTGGCGACCGATTTCATGTGTCCCATGGAGTTCCCCTTTGAGTGGACCCATGGTAACTCCGTGGAATACACGCCTGATGGCAAGGTTCTTCTCAGTTTCCGCGAGATCAGTGTCGTGATGCTCATCGACTGGCCTCAGGGAAATGTTCTGTGGAAATGGGGTCGGGACGTCGTCAGCCACCAGCATGACGCGACCTTGACCCCCGAAGGGAACGTCCTCATATTTGACAACGGAACCCACCATCCGGTCACGCCACACTCTCGGATTGTCGAAGTCGATATGAGGACAAACAAAATCGTGTGGCAGTATAACCCCAAGGTGGTCTTTAGCTTCTTCAGCGGGCACATCGGCGGGTGCGAACGGTTGCCAAATGGCAACACCCTGATATGCGAGGGGCAGAGTGGACGGATATTTGAGGTCACGCCGGATTGTGAGGTGTGCTGGGAGTGGATTAGCCCCTTTGTGCTTCCCTTCAAAGGGGTCATGGCTTCGATGGTCTTTCGGGCCCACCGTTATGCTGTGGACGGTCCCGAACTCCAGGGACGCTATCTCGACGGGGCGGGGTATGAAGAGCTGAATCACGAACTCGGTCTGGACAAATAAGCCCGGTCAGGCGAAAACGGTTGGCGTCGGCCCCGGGGGTTGCTGATGCAGGCCCCGAAAGGGTAAAATTCAATTTGTCTTCCATACTCGGAAAGCCAACCTGTGCAGAAATAGGAAAGGGTTGTCATGACGAATGGGTATATGGGAAAGGTCCTCAGAGTTGACCTTACGACTCAGCAAGTCCGAGAGGAACCTTTAAATCCGGACTGGGCCCAGAAGTACATCGGTGGAACGGGGTTGGCAACGCGTTATCTATACGAAGAGATAGGGCCTTCGACGAAACCTACCGACCCAGATAATCCCGTCGTTATGATGACGGGCCCCCTCGGCGGGACTCCGTCGATCACATCGGGACGGCATCAGATCGTCTCCCTCTCCCCCCTGACGGGAATTTACGGGGAGTCCGACGCCGGCGGCACCTGGGGAGACCAGTTAAAGAAGGTCGGCTTCGACGGGATCATCTTCGCTGGAAAGTCTCCTGACCCAGTCTACCTTTGGGTCCATGACGGTCAAGCTGAAATTCGCCCTGCAGAGCGAGTGTGGGGGCTGGACGTCTTTGAAGCAGACGCGTTTCTCAAAGGGGAAACGGATTCCAAAGCGACAACGGCTTGCATCGGCACCTCCGCCGAGCGTGGTGCCCTCATCGCCAGCATCATGCACGACGGTCACCATGCCCGGGCTGCCGGCCGGTGTGGATTGGGTGCGGTCATGGCTCAGAAGAAACTGAAAGCCGTGGTCGTACGGGGGACGGGCAGGGTATCCATGGCCGACAGCCAGGCGCTGATGAAACTCGTCCGGGCTCATGCCCGCATCTGCGCTGACCGACTCAGGGACATGCGCAAATATGGAACCGCCCGGAGGATCCAGGCCAGCGAGCAGATCGGTAGCATGCCGATTCAAAACTTCAAATACCCCGGCAGGTGGCAAGAGAGCGCCGAAAAGATCTCCGGGCCCGCCTTTGCTGAAAAAGTAATCATCAAGCCCTATTTCTGCGGAGGATGCGTTATCGGCTGCGGCAATACGGTCCAGGTCAAGGAGGGACCGTACAAGACCGTGGTCGGGGCCGGCCCAGAGTATGAAACCATCAATATGCTTGGGGCCAACTGTCTGGTTGACCATCTGGAGGCACTTTGCCTGGCAAACGAGTTGTGCAATCGCTACGGAATCGACACCATTGAAACCGGCAGCTTGGTGGCTTTTGCCATGGAAGCCTATGAGAAAGGCCTGATTACGTCGTCTGACACCGGCGGCATACCTCTCGACTGGGGGAGTGTCGAGGCCATGTTGGAGACAGTCAGGATGATCGGTGAGGGCACCCATATCGGAGGGGTTCTCAACCAGGGGCTGACCCGTGCTGCCCGTCTCATCGGCGGCGGGGCAGAGGAACTCACCATGCAGGTCAAAGGTCTGGCCGTTCCAGCCCACGATCCCCGGGCTTTCAACGGTCTCGCCTGCTCCTACGCCACCTCCAATCGTGGCGCCCACCACACCTCGGGACAAACGCATCTCTACGAGCAGAGGCTCACGCTCCCTGAGATCAACCACGAGCCCCCGGGACGTTTCGTGGTCGAAGGCAAAGGCGCCCTCGCAGCTTTGACGCAGAACATCATGAACGTCCTTGATTCGCTGAAGAGCTGCAAGTTCGCCCAGAACGGCGGCTGGACCATCGGCCCCCTGGCCGAGGCCTTTCGTCACGTCACCGGGCGAACCGAAACGGTTGAAGACCTGATCACCCATGGCGAACGCTCCTTCAATTTGAAGCGGATGATCAATGTGGATCGGGGAATCAGGCGAAAGGACGATACCCTTCCCAAGCGATTGTTAACGGTGGCAAAGACGGCCGAGGGTTATACGCCGAATCTGCCCCCTCTTGAACAGATGCTCGATGAACACTATGAGGTTCGAGGGTGGTCCCAGGACGGGGTTCCTTTGCCCCAAACCGTGGAACGCCTTGAGATCCCCTAACCCGTTCAAAGGAGAATGTGGATACGTTTACACGCTCCCTTTGGGGACGGAAAAACCTGGGAAGAAATTGAGTTCCAAAGCCCGGTCGGTGTGGATGCGCTAATAACCCGTCTTGTGGCAGCCCACCCCCAGCTACGCCCATACCTGCGCTCCACCCCTGAAGAGACCTTTCACCATTTTATTCTGATCCGCGGGGACTACGTCCTCCGGAGTGGTGACAAAATCGATCCGGAGGACCGCATTGTTGTCATGATGCCTTTGGCAGGTGGATAGATCTGGAAAGGCGTGTCAATGGGTGACGCCATGGGTGCGCAAACCCTTTGGCTTGAATCCGATTCGGTCAAAGGGATTCACCACGCTGGTGGTGATGTTACGCAGATGGGAATGGATCCGCTTGAGCCACCGGAAGTACATGGCGAGGGATACGGCATCACCGCACCGGATGGTCTTGTCCTCTTCTTTGACCAGCGCAAAAAGGCAATGGTCGCAAAGTCGGCCCACCCATTCGTAGGTGTTCAATAGTTCTTGTGCAGCCTCGGCATCTGCTCTTTCAAAACAGTCTCGGGTTCGAATAAAGCCGTCCTCCACAGCAGCTTCCACCCGCTGGAGATCTGACTCAAATTTCCCCCCCTCCAATCTCTGCGGATGATTCATCGCCAGTTCGATCATATTCTTTGTGTAGTCGCCGATCCGCTCGATATCGATGATAATGCTCACCAAGACGAGACCAGATGGGAGTTTTTCCGCGCCGCTTACTGCCAGATGATTAAACACATCCCGACGGACTTCGCGCTCATAGCGATTCACTTCAATGTCTTTGTCGTAGATGTCGATCTTCACCACACTGTTTTCAGTATGTCGAAGGGAGGTTTTCGCACTCAGGAACATATGGCGTGTCGTATCCAGCATGGTGAAGGAACGCCGGTAAGCACGGTCCATCAATGTGTCCTTTTGAAAAACAGAGAACAGTCTTCTAAACATGTCTCAATCTCCTCATTTCGAGAGATAGATACCGAGAGCTGGAATGACAAAAAATATGACAATGATGTAAGCAAACGGGATAATTCTGTTCCGGGTGGAGCGTCGCGAGAATTCTTGGGCCAGACCAATGGGCAGGAATCTCAATGGCCACCAGATCAAAATCCCACAGATGTTGAACAGGAGATGGGAAAAGGCCACAATGATTGCCGCCAGATTTCCGGTGACCAGGGCAGCGAGAATGGCGGTGACCGTCGTTCCGACGTTAGAACCGAGGGTATACGGGAAAATCTGTTCCAGGGTAAGCAATCCGGCACCGGCCATGGGTACGACCAAGGATGTGGTTATGGAGCTACTCTGAACAACGACCGTTAATAGGGTACCGACGAGAAAAGCCCGCAGAGCCGTACGAAACAGATATCGATCAAACCACACCTCTGCCTTCGCCACAACCAGAACTTTCAGGGCATCAACCATTCTCTTCAACGAAAAAAGAAGGAGAACCAACGATAGAATCACGAGAAGCCAGGGAGAGAATCCAAGGTGTCCCTTCAGGAGGGCCACCGGCGGGCGGGTCAATGCCTTAACGGGGCTCAAGAAAGTGAGCCCACCGATGTTTTGAAACGCATGACCCAGAAAACCCGCTGCGATTCCCAAGAAGTTCGTCGCCATTTGAAGGGGAAACAAGACCAGGACGGCAAGCCAATTGAAAAAATCGTGAACAATAGCCGCGGAAAATGCCCGATTGAATTCATAACTTCGATTGATTTCCGGAAGGGATGCGAGGGTGTTCGTTATTGAGGTCCCAATGTTCGCCCCCATGATGACGGGAATGGCAGATCCGACCTCCAGCACACCCCCTCCCACCATCCCGACCACAATGGACGTGGTCGAGGAAGATGATTGGATGATCGAGGTCGCCAAAACGCCGATGAAGAAACCGACAAACGGATTGGCGGTTGTTTGAATTAGACTTTCGGCGAAGTCCCGGCCGAACATCTTCAGGGATGTCCCCATCAAGTCGAGGCTGAAAATGAAGCAGTAGAGGAAAACAGCCAACTCAATCAAACTGATGAAAGTAAGATGGTGACGATACCAGGCTGTGAGTGGTCTCATGTCGATGACGGTGATCTTCATGGCGACCGAAGTGATGTTGAGTTTGTTTGCCTACGATTGAAGCCGATACTACCAGATTCTTGAGTCAAGTCAATCTTCTTTTTCTTGCGCCTCAGAAATGCCGGGAGTGCGTTTACTTCTACCGAGGCGCTTGCCTTCTTCCCATGCCGGATGTACAGACTGGATATCACTGATCCTCAACCCGTAGCACAAGCCTCACGCTCCGCCTCAAGACGCTTCCTCGTTTTTTCCCGATACCCATAACGAGATCAAAGGAGTAAAATAAGTGAACAAATGACGAATCATGGGAATGGTGAGGAAATCTGATCAAGCCTGATTTGGCCTTCCAAATGGGGGTAAATGATGACAAAGGAAGAATTATTATTCCGCTTGGAGACTTTCAAGGGACAACTTGAGACTTTTGCAACGTCATTGAGCCGATCACTGAAAACCGGCAACGTCGACAAGGAAGAGCTGCAGAAAGGGATATCGAGATTGAATCGTAACTACTTGCCTCTGAGGGAATACATCTCTCACTTTGTCAGTGCACATCACTTTACGGCCGGATTGCATGGTCATGCTCTATCAGAAGCCAGATTGAATACCATTGCCTCTTGTATAACTGATGTTTCAATCGCTTGCACTCGGATTGCAAGGATGAATGATAAACAATTTACAAGTTTCATGAAAGGGATTGAATACTCGATCCGCCGGAAGCAGGATGAAGCGAAAGAGCAAAAGAAAGCTTCCGATAACGGAAAGAAAGAAGCAGATCATCTAGAGGTCATTCAGTCACAGATTCAGACCGAAATAATTCGGCCCATAAGTGAAGAATTAACCAGACGGAAGAGGCTTGGTCTCCCCCTTATCCTATTTGCTATTGGGTTTGGGCTGTTCGGGGTCATATTTTCCCTCTATTTTGCGATGCTTCAGGTTGACACCTTTAATTCTGTAAGAGAAGACATCGTCAAGGGTAATCAACAAAACACGAGAATCATTGGTGAGATAATGACCGCTATCAAAGATCAAGCTAAACGAATGAATTCCATTGAGCAAACCAGCAAACGGAATGATGAGAGAATCGGTGATATGGTGACGTCCCTTACAGATCTGAAAGAGAATCTCGAGGCAATCGGTGGATCTGAATTGAGTGGGAGTATTTTTGTGCCTTTGAAATTGGGTAAAATCAGTGCCCTATTGGAGATAGACCCCTCTCTGAAAAAAGGTTTCATCAGAGGCAGGGACCATCGCACCGGAGAGGAGCTAATCAAAGGGTTAGACCCTGCGACGACAAACCTCATAATCTGGGAACTAAACGAATTGAAATACGGAATTGAATGATCTACTCGCAAGAGCAGTCGCTTCACGCGAGGTTTGAGGCTCGAGGTTTTTCTGCCTCCAACCTCAAGGCCTGGGGGCCGCTCCTCGAGCCTGAAGGGGAAGGGCACCATACTCTATGAGGGATTCTCCATCTCTCCCCTTTAGATGAATACGCCCCGGTCTGGATTACCGTGATCGTCAATTCGTACCCTAAGCCGGCGTCACCTCTCGTATCCCTCTGTTTCGCCTCCATTCTGAAACCCCGATTGCTCCGAGACCAAAGAGGATGATCGCCAGGCCAATAAAAAAGCCCAGGTATGGGATGAGTCTCAAAAGTCTGAGAATCACGAGACCGAGCGCCAAGGCCCCAAACATCATCGCTCTGCTCTCCACTCCTTTAAAATAAGCGATAATCCATTGCCCAATAAGAAAGCCAACGGGGATTTGACTCAGATAAATGACGATCCCGTAACATGCAAGGGCAATCAATCCCACAGGTATGCCAACGATGGTGATGCATGCGATCAAAACGGCGACCGGGGTGGCACACAGAACGATCGCTCCCCAGCCGGCACTCGGGCCGGGGCGGGTCCGTAGGGTCTCAGCGATGGATTTCAGCCGCGTGGGAGCGAGGAGGATGACAAGGAGTCCCGCCAGGAGAGCCATCAGGAAACCGATCACCCTGCCTACCACCCCGGGGAAAGGCCTCCCTCGTTTTTCACGCACCTCTGGCAGTTTATGGGTGGTCTCCCCAGCGATCTGGGCACCCGATTGAATATCAGCTTCCTGCTCACTCGTATAGGTCAGATCGCCCTGGACATCCGTCGTCGGCAACAGGGCCAGTCTCTCAACCCTGAGTTTGACGTCCCCTTTCACCTCATTGCTCAGGGTAACTTCGCCTCCACCCCCGCTAATGCTACCCCCAACCGGTCCGTCAACGCGGGTTTTTCTGGCACCAAAAACGAGGTCATTCTCGATCCCAGCCGCACGGGTTACATGGACGCGGCTAGCGCCAACCACGACATCTCCATCAACACTGCCGCCAATCGTGAGGATTCTCCCTGCTGCCCGCACGGAACGGCCGACGTCTCCCCGGATAAGGATCATCTCGCCGAGAGCCACGACGCCGCCCCGGACAATACCGTTGACCGTGATCGCTCTCCCGCAGGCCCAGAAATCGCCATTGATTGTCCCATCAACAATGACGGTCCTCCCAGCGACGTAGAGGTCGCCATCCACGACTTCTCCCTTGGCGATGGTGACGGTTGATCCGCTGCGAGCATCCAATGCGAAGACAGGCATTGCAGGGAACCCCATCAGCCATGAAAGCGCCAAGAAGAAAACACTTTCCCTGAATCCGTGCCTCGACACTTTTTCACCTCCTTTTTCCGTCCCCTTCTGCAGTCAAAGGAAGCCTGATGGGTTCATGTGCTTAGATCAGCACCCCGTCTGTCCAGCCGACTTTGACCAGATCAATTCGTCTGGGATCGCTGACCCCGACGTGATGTTTGACATCGGCATACGTGACGTGGTGTGTCCGTCTGGGAAAGGGGGTGTCTTCACCGAAATAGTCTTGTCGTTTGGCGGAAAGCAACCGCACGCCCACAGTATCCGCGGCTACAGGGTCAAGGGAGAGAAGAATCCCTTTGTAATCCCATAGGTATTTGGGGTTGTAGTGGTGGGCACCCCGGCCGTGAAAAAGCGGTCGAAGGACGACCAGAACATTCAATCTCGTCTTGTCCTTCACAATGGGGAGCGTCCATATGTGTCCGAGGTTTGCACAGGCGTTCAGGTGGTACCAGAAGGGGAGCTTCACAAACATGATATAGTTCTTCAGACACCCGCCTATGCCTGACCAGTGATGGGTGCGAAGGGGACGCACATTGATCAACGTCGTCGAGTCCGCCAGCCGCTTGCGTGCGCCCCGGTCATCCATGCGGATGCTGTCTTCAGGGACCCCTGAGTCACGGACGCGACGCCAGAGTGCATTTTCGATTTCTCCTGGGGTTGGCAGATAGGCCCAAACATTGGTCTTGATCCCCACACGGTCACCGGGCTTGATCAGCTGGCGCCAGGCCTCCGCGATATCGTCAATTCCAAGCAGCGTTTTGAGCCCTTCATCGAGCATGTGTTGAATAACCGTTGCATTGGGATTGTGGTTCTTGTTAAGAGCATCTGGATGGCGGATCAGTACGACCCGGGAACGCTTGTCAGATTTCGGTTTCCCCTCAACGATCACAGGAGTCCCCAAGGCCGTTGCAATCGCCGTATATGTGGTTCCCCGCAAAAAATCGCGCCGCGTGAGCCCCTGTTGCCCTTTCTTCATCGTGTGGCCTCCAACCGTATCCGCACGGCTTCTAACAGGGAGCGTGCAGATTCATTTGAAGGTGCGTCAAGAACGACCGCCACATATCGGGAATGTAGAGCCGTTGCCGTCCACCTGGCATTTTCCGTTTGAACCGTACCCGTTTCTTTTGCATCTGGCATGTATGCATCGACAAAACTTTTGAGAGCCCTTTTGGCTTGTTGTGGCGATGGATATTTCACCAGCAACAGGTAGGGCTTCTCCCCTTCTTCGGTGTATCTTGCGAGGACCGCTTCCGTATGGCGGTCGAGGAGGAGAATATTCTCATCGGCGATGTAGTAGTGAAGGTTCAAGAGGTTGTGGTCGTGAAAATAGCGGATGGAAGGTTCGATCAGCTCCTTTTCTGGCAAATATGAAAGCAATTCAGGCTTGTCCCCGAAGGATTGAATTGCCTCCGCGACCGTTCGAGCAAGGGAAAAAACAGCCTCCCTGCTTTGGGGCGTCTCCTCATGGGCCATAATCGACACGAAGAATCGACCCTTGAAGAACCGGAGCAAGCCTCCCCCATATTCTGATTCTTGTCCAATGCCGATGTCCTCGCCTTCCCGCTCAGCGGTGAAGACGCCAAAGGCATCTTCAACCGTGCTCATATCATACATGTCCATGATGATATCAGGTCCACCCGCCTTTGTGTAGGTATGAACATAGACCTTACGAAAATGGTATGCCAGGTATAGCTCAGCGCCCCCATCGATATACTCGAACAGGGCCTTCCTGTCATATGAGCGGACTTCGACATCGGCCACCCAACCATTTACCTCCTTCGGGATCTTGTGTGCCATACTGCCAAGCCTTTCCATGGAACAGGATAAAAGCGTCGCCATGAACAACGGTGTCAAAAGAAGCGGCCGGACCACCCGCCGTCCTGAGCCGAATGGACCCCTCACACCCCGTGTCGATTTGGCATTAGAGAGACCCCATCCCCTGAACTCCTCCGAAGGCTGCCATGGCCCGTCGGTTTTCATCCTCATACGTCCTCCCCTATGAAGACCGGTCGTTTCGCCTGATGGCCACGACTCGAGTCCCGAAAAGACTCCCTTCCCCACACGAATTGACGGATCAGAACCGATACGACTCATTGAAGTCTTACTGGAACCGCGGGTGGGAGTCAAGACAAAAGTCCCCTCTTTATTTGTGAACACCGTTAAGGTTGTGAGGGGTAACCCGTCTGGGGGTCCTATCCGTCTCGGTTCGCCAAATGGGGGGCTCACCCGGTGGCCATTTCTGAACCGATCAGATAGGGATTGTCCTCACTGAGGAAGTGAATCTCCGTGGATCTGAATTGTTGCAATCGATGAATTTAGCGGGCCTGTCTCACCACGCCCCCACCCAGGCAGACACCGCAATCACAACAAAAAACATCGCGCGAAGCCAACGAAGTTGATTGTTTTATGCAACGCTCATTCGCCGCAGGGTGATCACCGTGATCTCGGGAGGCGCGCCCAGGCGGAGAGGTGGCCCCCAATAGCCGGTTCCCCGACTTACGTAGACCCAGGTCTTTTCGTGCTTATGAAGGCCGGCAAGATAGGGCTGCTGGAGTCCGACGAGGAATTTCCAGGGAAAGAACTGTCCTCCGTGCGTGTGGCCAGAGATTTGGAGATCGAAGCCGATCCTCGCCGCGGCAAAAACACTGCGGGGTTGGTGGGCCAGAAGCACCTTGATGTGACTCGACGGGGCCCCGGCCAGGGCGTTCTCCGGGCTGGACGCATGGCTCCTGAGAAACCGTCCCCCATTAGAATCGGTTACCCCCGCCAAAAGGATCCGGCTTCTGCCGTGCTCCAGGATTCGATGATCATTGAGCAGGACCGTGAATCCGATTCGATTCATCTCTTCCACCCAGGCCTCTGCGCCTGAGTAGTATTCGTGATTCCCTGTGACAAAAAAGGATCCGTGAGACGCGACGAGCTGAGCCAGGGGAGCCACCTCGTTCAGAAGGTCTGGGACCGACCCATCCGCCACGTCACCGGTGAAAGCGATGACGTCGGGTGCGAGCCTGTTGACCTGATCGATGATCGTCTGGACGAAATCCCGTTTGATGGTTGAGCCGACGTGAATATCCGTAATCTGCACGATGCGGAACCCTTCGAGATCTTCGGGTAAATCCTCGATTGGCACAACGACGTCAACGACATCGGGGCGGCGAAGCGCCTGACCGACAGCGTAGCCCGTGAGGATCCCTGAAAAGCCGAGAATTCCCAGGTTTATGGAATTTATGAGGAAACGACGACGATCAACGTCTACCGGTTTGATGGGATTGGACTCAGCCGTGATAACACCCCGTAGAAGGGCGAAAGACTTTTTCACCCCCCCTGTGGCGAGCAGGGTGACGTCTCGGGCAACGAGAAACGTGAAAACCAGGCTGAAGAAGCCCAGGCTGAGAAACGCGATCCACGAAAGGAGATCGCTCCAGAAAGCTTTGTGCCCCAGTACCCGTAGGAGAGTGGAGATCGGTGGCAGGAGCAGAAACAGGATCAAAATCAGCCACGCAGCCGCATTCCAAGGGGGACCGAGCCCCGCGGGAACGATGAGTCCCCACCCAATATAGCTGTATATCAGGGTCAAAATGAAGACCACGATAAGAAAGAAAACCACCGACCCCTCCTTCCCCTGTAATCCCTATCCGGACAGAATCATTACCAGAGCCTCTGGAAGCAATCCTTGCAAGCGGTGCTACCCTGATGACATCCCCCTCACCCTGCTCTTTTTTGCGTCGCCACCGCGAGGCGTATAACCCCTTCGGTATAAAATAGGAAAAAAGAGCCATACAGAAGGGCGATGGTTCCCCCCTCCCTGACCGTTGCTGGCCGATGAGGAGAGTCGGGAAATCATATAGAAGAACCCGATTAGAAATTACTATACCTAGAACACAACTGAAAAGTCTCGGTGGTGAGCGGATACGAGTCAGACTTCCTGCAATTCTCTCGCCATCTCTGAACCGGACCAAGAAATCATCCATGGTGGGACGTCACCGAAAGGAAAATCGCTCCAGAGGATCTAGGAACGCTTTTTGCAGAAGAATTCTCGCGGCAGGTCGGGAGAGTCCGTCTATTCGGAGGGATTCAAGCCCAGGAGAACCTCTCATGCCTACCTGGCCCTATCGATACGAGTTGAGCTGGCAGGATCGGTTGCGTCGCTCGGTTTATGAAGTGCTGCGGGATCGGATGGACATCTATCTCATCAAACAGGCGCTCATCGATTCGTACGAGAATTTCCGTCAGACTGGTGAACCCTATCCCCTCGTGTCCAAGCGAGAACTGAAGCCTCGGGCCCGTGTCGGCGAGACAGAATACATCCATCACAATCGCTTTCTCTTGCTGTTCTGTGAAGGGACCATCCCAAGCCGGTACAAGAAGTATATCCGTTTCTTCGATACCAACAAGGTTACCAAAGACGGGATCGCTGAACTGGCCAGGGTTCAGCTTTACAAGAACCCCATCAAGAATTTACGCTATTTTGACAACCCCGGTTTTGTTCATCTCCTGCTTGACATGCTGCCGGTCGACTATGCCCTTCTCATCCAAAGGGATCCCTCGGTCAAGAGAAGAAACCGTTACGCCATGACGCACTTTCACGTGAAGATCGACTGGCCCATAGACGATGCAACCGAGGAAATGGCGCGGCAGCTGCGCTACATCTCTAAAGAACTCTATGAGAATGGCGAAAAGTACGCCGAGAGCCTGCATAACAAGCTCTTTGAGAATCATGGATTCCACTACTCCATCGGCGGCCGCCGCACTGCCGCAGTCGTGGCGGCCCAGTTCCTGAAGAACATGGACTTTATCTCCACGGTCTATGTCGCCAGCTCCCAAGATCGCACCCTGACCCGCATCAGTGAACGGGGGGTGAGCAAGTTCGTATTGATCCGTCTGCCCCGTGAGGAAATCTCAAGGCTGGCAGCTGAAAACCGCATGCGATTCGGCAACTTTGTGGAACGCTTTCTGATTGACCTCCAGGATGATTTCGGGGTGGGAATCCTCCAGGTCGTCTACCACAATACCGTCTATTCAAAGCCCCCTGAGGATGGAAAGCTGCGAATACTCCAACCGGATTACCAGTGGCTGACCGTGAGAGATCAGCTCCTCATCCCCCTTCCCGGGAATCCAAAGACCTATCCCTTCTCCTACAGCACGATCTACGTGCCTGATTAGCGTATTCATTCAACCCATTCCGGGCAGACCCGATAAACCACCGGGTTTCGCCCATTCCCTTCAAGAATGAAGATCTGCCCCGCCCCCCCCGGATTCGCCTTTCCCCTCTCAAATCGTCGACCCCAAGTACGAGAAGCCCTCGACCAGTCTGTCTCTTGACATTTCAGTGGGACAGGTGGTAGAGCTAACCCTGATCCTCTGGTCTCAGAATGGTCCGGGGGAACGCGGAAGCCATCTCCAAGGAAAGGGGTGTATGATGGACAAAGGATACAACGGGAAGATCCTGCGCGTCGATTTGACCACGGGCAGCACAACAGAGGAACACCCCCCAGAGACCCTTTATCGAAAATACCTCGGGGGAGGGGCCCTTTCTCTGTACTACCTCCTCAAAGAGTCAGAACCTGGAGTTGATCCCCTCGGCGCGGAAAACGTCCTCATCTTTGCTGCCTCTGCGGTAACGGGAACGCCGGCGTTGGGTTTTAGCCGATACACCGTAGCGGCAAAATCTCCGATTACAGGGGCCTTCGGGGAGTCTGAAGCGGGGGGATGGTTCGGCCCTGAACTGAAATTCTCCGGTTTTGATGGCATCATCATAACGGGAAGGGCTGACCGGCCTGTCTATCTCTGGATTCACAATGGCAAAGCAGAACTGAGGAAAGCTTCCCATCTGTGGGGACTCCAGGCAAGGGAAACACAGGAAGGGATCAGGAAAGAGCTCGGAGATGAAAGAATCCGGATTGCCCTTATCGGACCGGGAGGGGAAAACCTGGTAAGATTTGCCTGTATTCTCAATGAATTAAAGCACGTCAATGGAAGAACCGGAATGGGAGCCGTTATGGGGGCGAAGAACCTGAAAGCCGTTGCGGTTCGGGGAAAGAAGAAAATGCCCCTTCACAACCCTGAAGGGGTTCGCGAGATTGTCCGTAGAATTACGGCGACTTATAGGCAAAACCCGGGAACTCTGGGGGAGCTCGGAACCTGTCGAGGTGTGTTGTTGATGAATGAGGGCGGCATGCTTCCCACGAGAAACTTCGTGAGGGGACGGTTCGAAAGAGCAGAGGAGATCTCTGGCGAGACCATGAGAGACACCATTCTGGTGGGACGGGGTACCTGCTACGCCTGCCCCGTCAGGTGTAAGCGGGAAGTCAAGATCGATGAGCCCTTTACGGTTGACCCCGCTTACGGTGGACCCGAATATGAGACGCTTGCCGCCCTAGGCTCCCTCTGCGAGATCGGAGACCTGAAGGCCGTCGCCCGGGCAAACCAGCTTTGTGGGGCTTATGGCCTTGACACGATTTCCACGGGTACCATCCTTGCCTTTGTCATGGAATGCTTCGAAAAGGGGATCGTTACGACCGAGGACACGGGAGGCATCAGGCTGGAGTTTGGCAATGCCGAGGCGGTACTCCAGGTCATTGAACTCATCGGCAGAAGGGAAGGGTTTGGAGATCTTCTCGCAGATGGGATAAAAAGGGCGGCAGAGAGAATTGGGAAGGGGGCCGAGAAATACGCCATGCATGTCAAGGGGCTGCCCCTTCCCCTTCATGAACCCCGGGGGAAAACCGGTGTGGCCCTGGCCTATGCCCTCTCGCCCACAGGTGCGGACCATCTGGAAGCGCCCCATGATCACGTCTTTGAATCGGAGGGGGGCCTAAAATCCGTCAAGCCTCTGGGAATCATCGAGCCCCTTTCAGCACTCGAGCTCACCTCCCGCAAGGCGAGAATGTTCATGTATCTCCAGCAACTCTATAATCTCTTCAACTCCATTGGGATTTGCAATTTCACTGCCCATCCTATCGGGCCCGTTTCCGTCAACGACATCGTCGATTATGTTAATGCGGTCACCGGTTGGGACACGAGTCTGTGGGAACTGATGAAGGTTGGTGAAAGACATAGTAGCATGGCCCGCATTTTCAACCTCAGGGAAGGCTTGACACCAGAGGACGACGACCTTCCTGACCGGTTCTTTCAACCCCTGGAAGGAGGAGCCCTTGAGGGTCAGCGAATCGACGGGCAAGAATTCGAGAAAGCGGTAGGAACCTACTACGAAATGATGGGGTGGGATCAAACCGGGTCACCCCTTGACGGCAAACTGGAGGAACTCGATTTGGAGTGGGCAAAACCCCTCCGTCCGAAGTCAGCACATATAGGAACATAGCTCTTCTGGAACAGGGAATTCAGGCTCTCGCCCTTCAAGAACCGATACGATGTCACGGGCTACCATACTCATCCGGATCAGGCTCTCTTCGGTATGGGCAGCCATGTGGGGGGTTCCGACAAAACGGTCCATCGTAAACAGGGGGTTGTCCGGAGAGGCAGGCTCCACCTCATACACGTCAGAACCAACACCGCCAATCCTGTTCTCCTTCAGCGCCTCAACGATATCTGCCTCATTCCACACAGGGCCCCTCGCCATGTTGATCAAAGAAGCGGTTGGCTTCATCCTCCTCAAGAGGTTTCCATCGATCAACCCCCGAGTCTGCGGCAGAAGGGGGAGATTAATCGAAATGAAGTCTGACTCCTCAAAAAGTTGCTCGAGTTCCACAGGCCTCGCCTCCAGCTCTTTTTCCATCTCTGGAAAACGAATCACGTCAAAATAAAGAACAGCCATCTCAAAACCCTGATGACAGATCCGGGCCGTTTGCCGGCCAATCCGACCGAACCCGACAACACCCAGAGTCTTGCCCTGAAGCTCTGTTCCAATGAGTTCGTATCGGGCCTTCCAGTTTCCCGCCCGTAGCGCCATATCAGCAGTCCGGAGTTTCTTTCCAAGGATCAGGGCCAGGGCAACAAAATGCTCTGCCACACTCTCGACGTTGGCCTCAGGGGTGTATACGACTGGGATTCCATGCTCCCGTGCAGCGACCAAGTCGATATTGTCGAGCCCAACGCCGTGCCTTCCAATCACCTTGAGCTGGGAAGCGGATTCTATGACGGACCGGGTTATGGCACCATTCGCCCGGATAACGATGGCGTCCACGTCTTGGACTTGCTTGAGGAGAGCTTTTTCTTCAAAGGAACGGGCATAAACCACATCGCATCTCTCTTCAAGGAGCCTCGTTCCCTCGACGTGCATGGGTTCATAAAGGAGGACCCTTCGTCTTGGACTCATCGAACACTCCGCCAGGAGATATCACTTGAGGCTGAACCCCCCGTCTACCAGGAGGATCTGGCCGGTAATGAAGTCGGCATCATTGGAGGCTAAGAACAGAATCGCCTTGGCAATGTCTTCTGGCTCGGCCAATCGCTTGAGGTACGACCCCTCGATCATGTTTCGTTTGACCGCTTCGGGGAGTGATTTGGTCATCTCGGTATTGGTGTGTCCCGGAGCGACTGTATTGACGTTGATGTGGGGGGCCAGTTCCTTGGCCATGGTCTTCGTCAGATTAATCACGGCTCCCTTGGAGGCACTGTAGTCCATAACCCCTTCCCGGCCGCAGTGATCGATGCCGCGGATTGAAGAGATGTTGATGATCTTTCCTGACTTCTGCTCGAGCATGTAGGGTGCAGCGACTTGGGCGCAGAGAAAGACCCCGATCAAATTGACCTCCAGGGTCTTCACCCAATCCTCGACACTCCTTTCCAGAAAAGGTTTGGATATGGCGACTCCGGCGTTGTTAACCAGGATATCGATCCGTCCAAATGTGTGAATGAACGACTCCATTACCCGTTCAACCTGATCCTTCTTTGATACATCCCCAACAAAAGTCTCAAGCTCCAGTCCCCTTTGTTTGGCTCCGACCGCAACTTCTCTCAGCCCTTCCTCTCGCAGATCGAGAATTCCAACCCGAGCCCCTTCCTCTGCAAACAGAAGGGCGGTCGTCGCACCGATCCCCCGTCCTCCGCCCGTTATCAGGGCTACCTTGTTTCTGAGTCTCATGCCAATCACCTCCTCGATAGAGTCCCCCATCCCGGCTTCACCCCTGTATGCTCTGTATGTTTTCTCTGATCTGCTTTTCAATAAAATCCAAATGGTCGACGATCCTTCGCCTGGCCAGGGGAGGATCTCCCTGGCTGATGGCTTGGTAAACATCGTTGTGGTGATGCCAGAGAAGCTCCTTGCTTCCAGGTGTTGTGATAACCTTGCGAAGTCGGAAAAAGGCATCGAAACTCTCCCGGAGTCCCTCCATGATGCGCATCGCCACAACGTTATGCGTCGCCGCG
This sequence comes from uncultured Thermodesulfobacteriota bacterium, assembly GCA_964348185.1. Classification (GTDB taxonomy): domain Bacteria; phylum Desulfobacterota; class BSN033; order WVXP01; family WVXP01; genus CAYGBW01. The sequence goes on from CAYGBW010000078.1 coordinate 27,730, forward strand.
GCAACGGAGAGGTGGAACTCCATATCCACTGCTTCCCATGTTGGATTGGAAGGAACGGCCTTCTCCATGTCTTCCAGTATTTCCCTCATCTTTCCTAAATCCTCGGAGGTCGCCTCCCTGGAGGCCTTTTCGGCACACCACCCCTCGATCAGTTTTCGAATTTCGAAGAATTCAAATATTTTTTCCACTTCTTCTTCCAGTAAGACCAACAGAGGGGTCCGTAGAGAGTCGCGCGCCGAGCCGAGGACGAAACTCCCCTCCCCCTGGCGAACCTCAATCAAGCCCATGATTTTTGCCCGATAGAGCGCCTCTCTGAGGGATTGCCGACTGATCTGGAGATCAGAGGCCATTTCTCTCTCGGCCGGGAGTCTGTCTCCAGGCTTGAGTTGACCCTTGCTGATCATAGAAACCAGTTGTTTGTAGACCTCATCCGATATCTTGCTCGTTCTGACGGGCGAAAACTTGCTTTTATTGGCCCTATTTCGTTTCAAAACGACTTTCCCTCCTGCGATTCATCTTTACCCACTAACCTTTTATTGTGCCTGTCCCCCATCCTGCAATCAGATATCTCTGAATGAAGACGAAGAATGCCAAAACAGGGACGGTGATCAACATTCCCCCTGCCATGATCATTCCCCAATCGATCACCGTGGCGTTGTGGAGATCTGCGATCCCTACGGAAAGGGTCTTGAGCTCATCCGATGTGATCAGAATCCTGACAAAGATATAGTCGTTCCAGGCCAGTATGAAGGTGAAGATTCCCGTTGCGATGATACCGGGCAATGCTAGTGGAAGAATCACATGGATAACCGCTCTGATTCTCCCGGCACCATCGGTCAAAGCCGCCTCTTCTAGCACCATGGGTATGCTTTGGAAGAAGGCTCTTAAGAGCCACAGGCTGAAGGGGAGACAGAAGGCGGTATAGGCCATAATGAGGGCAAGATGGGTATCTGGAATTCCTATCTTTCTGATCAGAACATAGAAGGGGATGACGATCATGATCGGAGCAAACATGTAGGTGAAAAGAATAAGACTGGCTATCTTATCTCGACCATAAAACTTGAATCGGGTTAGGCTGTACGCCCCGAGTGATGCGATCGTCATGGTCAGGATAACAGTCGCGGTTGAAACAAAAAGGCTGTTCTTGAAATAGATCAGAAAACGGGTTTGCTCAAAGAGTCGGCCGAAATTGGCAAGGGTAAAATCTTTGGGGAAAAAGTGCGGGGGAGAAACAAAGATCTCCCTTAACGGCTTGAAAGAAGTCGAAACCATCCAGAAAAACGGGAATGCCGTCACGACGAGCAAAATGGCAGCAGACCAATAGATGACTTGTCCCCGTAATGAAAGAAACGCGTTCTTCGATTTCAAATCTCTTCTTCCCGTCTGAACATTCTAAAGTAAATCGCTGTGCAGGCGATCAGGATCCCAAACATGATCACTGCAAGGGTTGCACCCAACCCCGCCTGATAGTACATGAAGGTTCTCATGTAGGCGTACACGGGTAGAGTTCTAATATACTTTTCCGCGCCTCCGCCCTGAGTGAGCAACCAAACCGTGTCGAATTTGGTAAACATCCAGATACTTCTCAGAAGAATGACAACAAAGAGAACGTTTCTCAATTGAGGGAGGGTCACGTGAATGAAGCGGCTCCATGCGCCAGCTCCATCCACCTTGGCAGCTTCATAGAGATCCGGTGGGATGGTCTGGAGCCGGGCAAGAACACTCAAAACCACGAAAGGGAAGAACTCCCAGACACTGATGATGATTAGAGATGTCATGATGTGATCTTTTCCCATCCAGCTGACGGGATTTTCAACAACGCCGATAGACAGCAAAAGATAGTTGACCAGCCCAAACTGATTGTTGAGAAGCCATTTCCAAAGGATGATGGCCACCACCGTCGGGATCATGTATGGAAAGAGGACGACTCCCCGAACAAAGTCTCTCCCCCGAAACGCTTCGTTAAGAATCAACGCCGCGATGATCCCAATCACGATTTGGAGAACAATGGTGCTGACAGAATAGACCGTTCCATACCAGACGCTCATCCAGAAATCCGGATCCTTCATCAGATACAGATAGTTCGCAAGGCCTGCGAATGTCTGGTCTGGGAAGAAAGAGTGTTTCTTGAAGAAACTGAGCCAGATTCCATAGACGACCGGATAGACGAGTAGGGAGCAGATCAGCAAAACCGCAGGAGAGATCAAGATGATTCCGGTTTTCTGGGGGCTTAGTCTCACCTTTTCGCCCTGTCTCGTTGATTCCAAGATGAGAAAGAGCTGGGAGCCTGACGAAAGACTCCCAGCACTTTCTCCAGTCATCACATTACCATTTGGCGTAGCCCTTGTCCCTTATGAGTTCCTCTGCCCTTTTCTGGGCTTTTGCGGCGGCTTTTTCGGGAGGTACACCCTCCTTGGTGACCTCCATGACCATATCCTTCAGTATCCCAGAGCCCAGTATGTCCATAAGATAGGGTTTGCCCGCCATATCCCCCCAGTCGATAACGAGTGTCGGCTTAACCAGGTCATTCTCCAGATAGTATCCCTGGACATCGAGCCAGCCCTTCCACTTCTTGATCATGGGAGTCTCTTGGTATGCTCTGTTCTGTCGCAGGGATTTGGTTACGGGAAAGAAGTGAATGGGAACCGTCTGGATATACTCGAGGTAATTTTCATCTTTGTAAAAAAACTTCAGGAACTCAATGGCCTCCTGGGGATATTTGCACCCCTTTAACATGATCCATGGCTCCTCATCCACCTGGGCTGCTGGTTTCGTGCCACTCGGCCCATGGGGCTTCACCCAGACGTCGAAATAATCTGTACTGAGCATATCCTTAGGCGCATACTGTTCGATCAATGAGGCGCCTCGCCCGTACCCCTGATACATCATGGCCGCCTTCAGGCCGTACATGTTGGCAAAGGTCTCTCTGTAGCCATGTCCCTCCCAACCGGGGGGCATGTACTTGGTCAGTTCCTTCCAGAAGTTGAGCGTCTCGATCATGGTCTTGTCTGTAAAGTGGGGCCGATTCTGGACATCGAAAAGGATGCCCCCATTGGCCTTGGTCAGCTCTCCCATGAGGATATTGATGAAGAGGTTGTCACCGGGGATGGTCAACCCGTAAATATCGATTTTTCCGTCCCCATCGGTATCCATGGTCAGCTCTTTGGCAATGTGCAGCAAATCATCCCATGTCTTGGGACCCTTCAACCCCTTTTTTTTGGCCAGATCCTTCCGATAGATCAAGAGGGAGGTCCCTGCGGCGTGAACGAGGCCGTAGTAGTGGTCCCCGTATTTGCCTACCTGTTTTATCTGATCCCAGAGGTTGTCCTCACCGATGGCCTCAACCACCTCATCGAGAGGCATAAGCAACCCCTTGGCCTGGAATGCCGCACAGTCGATGGGCTGTGCGTGTGTGAGCTCCGGCGGCGATCCAGCAGCGAGGGAGGCCATGATTTTGCCTTCCAGGTCTGTCCATGCGATGGCCTCTGCCTCCACCTTAAGATCCGGATGAAGGGCCTCAAACCTTGCAACGATATTGGCAACCGCTTTCCTCGACAGGGGATTCGTCTCGGTGTGCCACACGTGGATCACCTTCTTTGCCGAGAGCGCTGTCCCACCCAGAATCAGAAAAAGCAGACAAACCGATCC
>CAYGBW010000079.1:0-13511 GCA_964348185.1 uncultured Thermodesulfobacteriota bacterium
CCCTTTTCTCGCCTGTGATGCCGTCGCAATGGCGCTGATTATCGCCCTGCCCCAGGTCGTTCTCTGGTTACCGAATCTGATGAGATAGGGAAGGCAACGATCCCGGCACAGAGGGGTTATCTCTCAGAGAATACAGAGGAGTCAACGCTTTCCGGGTTGAATCTTCGAAATGGGGTGTCCCCTGTGCCCGAAACTCGCCGTTCGGGCGGAGACAAACCCCATGCCTTTGCCTTCGGGGATGTCAAATCAGCCGGTGAAATCATAGGGGTTTTGAATGAGGAAACCGGATCAGGATGAGAACCCCCTGTATTCTCAACAGGGACTGTTTTCCTGAGCGTGGCAAACCAAAGATTGGGTTGTGCATAACACCCGATCATTCTGAGAGGAGGAGAAATGAAGGAGATTCAGATCGATCCCAAAAAAACAGCGCTTCTTGTTATCGATATGCAGAAAGGGTTTGTGGAGGAGGGTGCCTTTTTGGAGGTTTCAGCGGCCCGAAGGATGCTCCCCGATCTCCAACCCTTGATTTCTGCGTGTCGGGAAAAATCGATTCCCATCATTTTCACCCGAATGAGTCACCAGTATATTCGTTCCACAATCTACCCGGATCTGTGGCCGGATCATTTCAAAGAAGACGGGACCCCGATACTCGTTCCAGGCGCCAGGGAATTCGAATTGATCGAGAGCCTCAAAGTTGAGAAAGGCGACATCCTTCTCGACAAGGATCGTTACAGTGCATTCTTCGGCACCCCTCTGGACCTGATCCTGAAGGAAAAGGCGATCGACACGGTGATGATCACCGGACTCGCATCCAACGTGTGCTGTGAATCCACGGCAAGGGAGGGATTCTTCCTGAATTACCGCGTCATTTTTGTCGATGATTGCAATGTGACGCTGAATGAGGAGATGCACCGGTGGGCGGTCGAAAACATCAGGATGGTGTTTGGATACGTTCTCTCCTCAGGTCAGATAATCCAGAAGCTTCAGAACCCCTGATTATCAAAGGGGTTAGTCCGTCATACCCTTTCGGCGCAAAACCCTAAACCAATTGCAGCATCCTTGGATTCTTCAGGCGCTTTGTGGTCAGGATCAGGGCCTTTCCGGGACAGAGGGCGACACAGCTCGGCTGAAGGCCCTGGGCGAGTCTCTCTGCACAGAGATCGCATTTCGAGGCTTTCCCGGTCGACGGGTCACAGCCCATCTGGTCAAAGGGGCATCCTTCCAGGCAAGCCTGGCATCCATTGCAGCGACCAAGGTCAATCAGGACAGGGCCATCCGCCCTCTTTGAGATCGCGTCCTCAGGGCAGACGTCAGCGCACTCTGGATCTTCACACTGCTTGCACATCACCGGATGAAAATCGAGTTGCAATCCCCCTGAAATCTCGTTTGGCCCAACCTGGACGACCCTGATCCATCTTGGGCCCACAGGAATGTCGTGTTCCTGTTTACAGGCGACCTCGCAGGTAAAGCAGCCGAAACAGCGGTCGAGATCCACATACAGCGTATGGTCCATGTCAATCTCCTTTCCGGACCCGGCAGAGGAGAGCTCGGAGTTGATAGGAGCCGAGTGCTGGATCATAGGGTGGGTCATCACTCGTCAACACATTGCTGTTACACTCGAGCCAGCTCTCATCACCCAGTTCCCGTTCAGGATACCACCACCGGCTACTGCAACAAACCACCCGGGGATCGATGCCCCGGGTCACCTTCGCCCTGAGGCGAATCCTCCCCCGTGGAGATTCGACCCGGACCATTTCGCCATCACGGATTCCATGGGTCTGGGCGGTCTCTGGATGAATTTCCACATAAGGCTCGGGCTGGATTTCTCTCAGCCATGGGATCATCCGCATCTCCGTATGATTGTAAAGGCTCGTCCTTCCCCCGGTGATGAGGATGAGGGGAAACTCCTCAGCAATTTCCGGTGTACTATACGGGCTCTCAGGGGGCTCCCGGTAGATGGGCAACGGCTCATATCCCATCTCCTCAAGGTCCCTGGAGTAGATCTCCACCTTCTTCGAAGGGGTCTTGAAGCCCGATTGCTTGTACTTTCCATATTCCCGGGGGAAGAGGATCTGTCCTTTTTCTTTTAGCTGTTTATACGTCATCCCCATGGGCTCGAGAAGCTCATCGATGTGCTCCTCCATGTTCTCCCAGGGCCAGTGTGCCCCCTTCCCAATCCTCCTGGAAAGCTCCATGAAGATCTTCCTGTCATCCCAGCACTCTCCCAGAGGCTCAATCACTTTGGGCATGGGAAGGAGGGCAAGCCCCTGGCCGTAGTAGTTGGCAATCCCATCACGTTCCAAAAAAGTGGCTGCCGGCAGAAAGATGTGGGCGAGCTGTGCGGTTGGGGTGAGGAAGAAATCCACCGAAAGGATAAACTCCAACTTCTTTAGGGCTTGGTATACCTTCTCTGTGTTGGCGTAACTCAGGAGGGGGTTACTCCAGAATGTGAGCATCCCCTTGATGGGATAGGGGTCCTCCTCAAGGATCGCCTTCCAAACGGCAGGCACGTGGGCCATGGCTGCGATGGGTCCACCGAGTAGCTTGTAGGTGTCCGCCCCGAGGCGCTTTCTGAGCCTCTCTTCAGGGATCAATTCCGGGAGTTTGAAGTCATGGGTGAGAAGGGGATCCACATAGGCTGCCCTGCGATACATGGGGTTACCCCCCGGCACATCCACATTTCCAGACAGGGCAACCAAGATAGCCGCGGCCCTTGCGGTCTGGAAGGAGTTTGGACTCTGGTCTGTGGCCACTCCCAGCTCTAGAAGGGAAGGGCCGCTTTGTGCATACATCCTCGCGGCAGCCCGGATCCGGTCAGCCTTGACCCAGGTGATCCTCTCTGCCCACTCCGGCGTGAATCGCCTCACATGCTCTTGAAGTTGAGGGAAGCCAATCGTCCACTCTTGGACAAAGGTCCGATCGTATAACCCCTCCTCAATCATAACGTTCATGAAAGAGAGAAGAAGAGCATCGTCTGTGCCTGGTCTGACCTGCAACCACAGGTCTGCCCTGGCCGCCAGATTGGTGAAACGAGGATCGACGACGATCAATTTCGCCCCCCGTTTCTTCGCATCCAGAACGGCGCTCCGGTAGGCCTGGTGGCCTGCAAGGAGGTTGTTCATCCCGACAATGAGCATGCAGTTGGTGTGGGTGTAGTCAAACTCGAAGAGGTAGTAGACCATCTCGCCAAAGGTATACTTGGAGGCGATCCCCCTGGGCCAATAACACTGGGCCCCTCCTGGCTCCATCCGGTTGGGCGTACCGATGGTGTTGGCAAACCGTTCTGCATAGCCGCTCAGATTCCTCTCCGTACCGTGAGCGACAACGATCGATTCAGGGCCGTGGACTTCCTGGAGTCTCATGATCTCACCCGCTACCGCATCCAATGCCTCATCCCAGCCTATTCTCTTCCATGTGGTCCCCTCCCGCTTCATCGGGTGGAGGACCCGATCGGGGTGGTAGATCAACTGTTTGGCAACGAGCGCTTTCGGACAGATGGCACCCTGGCTCATCCGGTCCTCAGGGTCTGCTTCGACCTTGACGATCTTCCCGTCCTCTGTGGAAACTCGTAGCCCGCAGAAGGGTTTGCAGAAGCAGCAAGCCGTTTTCACGACCTTCATTCTTTTTTCTCCTCGAGATGTAGAATTCCGACTATCGTCAACTGTGCCTCTTGGTGGTCACCCGGTCTTTTATTGAGAACTCCATTTCGCTGATATGATTCTCCAAACAACGCGTCTCGATTCTCTGTTTACCAGTGCCACCGTGGCCAATAGCAGAAGTCCAACGATGTTGGAAACGAGGCCAACCCCGACCAGCATGATCGCGGCCAAAACGACCAATCCCCTTTCCCAAAGAGCGAGAGGGCGGCCAAAGAAGTAACCCACAATACCCCCTGCAAGACAGACGATTCCCACAACAGCGGTTGCAACGGCCACCACCACCTCGGGCGTCGTTCCCAAAAGGGCCAAGGATGGCCCATAGACGAAGGCAAAGGGGAGAAGCATGGCAGCCGAGGCGAGCCAGAAGGATTGAATGGCCGTTTCCATAGGCTCAGCACCGGCAATTGCCGCCGCTGTGTAGGCCGCGTAGGCCACAGGGGGGGTCACCATGGCATACATTCCAAAGTAGAAGATGAAGAGGTGGCCCACAAGGGGGATTACCCCGGCCTCGATCAGTGCGGGTCCGATTAACGTGACCAGGAGAATGTATGTGACAACAGTCGGGAGCCCCATGCCGAAAACAATGGAGGCAAGGGCCGTCAATAGAAGGATAAAGATGAGATGGCCCCCGGCCAGGGTCAAAATGAGGTCGGAGATCTTCAGCCCCAGTCCGCTGATGAGGGTGACCTCGATAATAATGCCCGCACAGGCAGAAATGGCACAAATGCTGAGTGATGTGCGCGCGGCCTCTTCCAGGGTCCTGAAGAAAGTTGACAACCCAATTCGAGGGTTAGGGTCGAGGATACTCAGCCCAATGATGGATAGGAGAATCCAGTGACTCGCCTCCTTTGTAGAGAATCCCAGAGCGGAGAGAGCCCCCATAATGCCCAGAGGCAGGAGCAGATAGATCCTCTTTTTCAGGCTGATGACCACGGTTGAGGCGATTCCCCAGAGACCGGCATAGGTGGGCGAAAAGCCGAGGATCAGAATGACCACAACCACGATGAAGGGCACCACCATGTGCCCCTTGGTTCTCATGACCTCCCACAGGGGTTGACGAGGGACCTCCGTTGTCGCCAGGTCGAGCATTCGCGCCTTGAAGTGGACAGCCATCCCCACTCCGACGAAGTAGAGAATCGCAGGAACAAGCGCTGCCTTGATGATGCTCAAGTAGGTTACTCCGAGGAACTCTGCCATGACAAAGGCGGTCGCTCCCATAATCGGCGGCATGAACTGCCCGCCTGTTGAAGCGGCCGCTTCCACGCCTCCAACAAACGAAGGCGGCTTGAAACCGGCCTTCTTCATCGTAGGGATCGTGAAGATACCCGTGGCAGCCACGTTGGCTACAGCCGATCCTGAGAGGCTTCCCATAAAAGCGCTTGAGAAAACCGCCACCTTGGCCGGCCCTCCGACGCTCTTTCCCACAAGAGAGAAGGCCAGGGCAGAAAAGAATTGGATGACTCCGGCTCTTTCTAGAAAAGCTCCGAATAGGACGAAGGGAAGAACATACCACAGCATAACAGAAACCGGGACGCCGAAGAGACCACTGGTTGTCAGAGCGAGATTTGTCCCCAGCCTCTCCAGGGGAACACCTGTATGCCCCAGGAACCCGGGAATGTAAGGCCCCATGAAAGCATAGAGGATGAAGCTTGCCGAAATGGCAACCATCGCCCATCCAACAGTCCGTCTGGTTGCCTCAACAATGATGATCACGAGTGTGAATGCAACCACGAGGTCCCAAGTTGTGGGATCGCCGATTCGTTCAACCAGTTCCCAGAAGTTGAAGAGGAGGTAGAAACAGCCACCTATCCCTGCCCCAATCACCACCCCGTCGATGGACCATGCGATCTTCCCCCGTTTCTTCTTCCTCCCATAGGGATAGATGAGGATGGTGAGGAGGATCGTGAAGAGGAGGAAGATCTCCCGATGCCTTTCTGGAGGCAGAATCCAGACCGATACGGAAAGGAGAATAAAAAAGGCAAAGGCGGCGCACAGGGGGCGCACCACCACCCGCACGAGTGGAGAAGGGGTTTCTTCACCCTGGGGAGGAGCTTTCTCCTTTCGAGTATCCTCTACCATGGCGGCACCTCGAGGGGATTCATTATTCCCATTCGCCAGGACTGAAACCTTCACCTCGGAGGCGAGGAACTCTAACCTGTTTTGCATTTTGAATATCGAACAAGGAATTTCGAACCGCAGAAGTTTCTAGAAAAACAAGACAATATGTTTCACTTCGATCACTCCAGTACTCCACTACTCCATTACTCCACCCAACAAGCTGAATCAAGCAGAGGAATTGTAACTCCTCTAAGGCGGATATCAAAGCCACGTCTTTTGGGCGTGGATTCTTTACTCTACATCTCCTCAATGTAGTCTTTCAATTTGATGCGGTTCCACGCTTCCTGTGGGGGGAAGATCCGCTTGGCAAAGGGGAGCGTTGTCGGCAGCGTTGTGTCGATGATGATTTTGGTCGTCATCGGTCCCTTCTCCGTTCGGATCTCTCCGTAAGACGACGGATCGAGATGGGCACCCATGATATTGGGAATCATGGTGAGGCCGATGTCCGCTTCGAATCGGGTGGACATCGCCCAGAGCACATGCTCTTCATTGTAGATATCGATATCGTCATCCACGACGACGATCGTCTTGATGTTTGGCTCCGCGCTCAGGGCTGCGAGACCTGCCGATTTCCCCTCCCCTGGGACTCTCTTTTTGATCGCCACATAGGCCGTAAAAACGCAACACCCGGAGGGGGGCATATAGACTCCCGTAACGGATGGAACGAGTTTCTTTACCGAATCATAGATAGAACTCTCGTAGGCGAGCACACCGGCGAGGTTATGTTCCCTGTGGGCCGGGTCGAGGTCATGGTAGATCGCGTCTTTCCGCATCGTGATCGCAGTGACCTCCATGAGGCCGATAGGCTTTTTGGGAGGACCGTAGTGGCCTGTGTACTCCGCAAAGGGGCCATCTCCAGTCTCCCTATCTGGATGGAGCACACCCTCAATGGCGATCTCTGCAAAAGCGGGGACTGGAACATCCACCGTCTCCGCATCCACCACCTCCAGAGGCTCACCCATGAGGGCTCCCATGATCTCCAGTTCATCAACATCCATAGACCCTCGAGCGAGAGAGCCCATCACAGCGGCTGGGTGATGGCCAACAAAAAGGACCGCCTCCATGGGCTTTTTCAGTTCCTTGTATTTCCGGTAAATGTAGGCGGCATGGTGGGCGGGATTGAACATGCAGCCCAGAGCATTCTTCCCCTGTACTTCGTGGCGATACATGCCCACATTGGGGATGCCCGTATCGGGATCTTTGAAAACGAGACAACCGACGGTGATGTATTTCCCCGAGTCTTTCTCGGCGTGGTGGACAATGGGGAGGGCCCCCAAGTCCGCGTCATTCCCCCTGAGCACGACCTCTTTCACCGGGGCCTGGTCTCTGGAAACCTCTTTGACCGGTATGGGATGCTCGATTCTCTCTCGATAACTCTTCAGGATGGAACTCTTCGGTTCTCGCGGATCAACCCCGAGGGCGAGCCCAAGCAGTTCGTAGCTGCCATGGAGATTGGTGAGGAGGGGCAGCTTCGAGCCTTCCATCCTTTCAAAATAGATTACCGGATATTTTTTTCCCGCCGCGAGCTTCTGCTGGATTACACAGGGCTCAAATTTCGTACTCACCTCCCGGGAAACTCTGACCAGGTAATCTGGGCCCCGTTTTCGAATTTCCTCGATAAATGATCTCAAGTCTTTATTCATCGATGTCTCCTTTCTGGTATCGCGAAGACTTCTTTGAAGGGCAACCTTCATTTTCCCTCATAGAAGGCAGAATATCCTGGATATATGATCAGATGACAGCACGCAACGACAAGGCGTGGCCCATCTCCATCTTTTTGGTTACCTCCTCTTTGCTCGCCGCCATGGCATCCCCTCGGCGGAAATCAAAGTCCTCTGCGCTTCGTCAGGTGCAACGAACGCTCGGTTCACCGGTTAGGAGATCGTCTCGATGGCGCAGACCATACCGGTTTGCTACCGGATGATTGGGTTCTTATACAGACCGTTCGAATACGGAAAAACCGGATCGCCATCCCGGCAACCCGGCCGTCCAGAGGATGTTCGATGTTTGCTCTTGGAAGCTCAAAGAACTCATCACCTAGACCCGTGGTTTTTCGTCTCACCCCTATCTTTTGTCTGCCGACAGATCTATTTAAACGGATCGAATGGATATGTCAAGGGGAAAACAGGGATTCATCTTGCATTCGGGGAAGCAGACCCAATGGATGAAGTGGAAAACACATCAGAACTCCCTGAAGCCATGGGATCCCCGGGTTATCGTAAACTCTGAATCCTCCCGGGAAGGTTTGAAAACCCCTTCTTTGTTGCTATAATGGGTAATTCTTTTCCCTGTTCATCTTTGATTTCGAAAAAGCGTTTAGAGCGCAAATGATGTAGATTCTAAACCCAGTATTCCAATTATGAGCGAAGCGAACTAATTTCGACAGGGGTAATCGGAACAGTTGCAAGGAGGACTCATGGAAGAGGCAAAAAAGATATGGATGGATGGAAGGATGGTGGATTGGGATGATGCCACACTTCATGTCGTGAGCAACACCTTTCAGTATGGCTTTGGGGTGTTTGAGGGGATCCGCTGCTACCGCACAGGTTCTGGACCTGCGGTCTTCCGGTTGGATGCTCATATGGACCGGATGTTCAATTCGGCCAAAATCATCGGAATGGAAATCCCTTTTACGAAGGATCAACTGATCCAGGCCGTAAAAGAGACCATCCGAGCAAACGAGTTTGAAGAGTGCTATATTCGCCCTATTGCCTATATCGGTTATGGCGGCATAGGGCTCGATTATTCTGAAACCAAGGTCAATACAGCCATCGCTGTCTGGTATTGGGGGGAGTACTGCGGTGAGGGCAAACTGGCAACCGGCATCCGGGTCAAGACATCTTCCTTTACGAGGCATCATATCAACGCGAATATGACCAAAGCCAAAGCGTGTGGCAATTATCTCCTTTTTCAGATGGCGCGGACTGAAGTCAGAAGAGAGGGCTACGATGAGGCCTTGCTTCTGGATCCCGAGGGGTATGTTGCAGAGGGATCCGTGGAAAACATCTTCATCATAAGGCAGGGAGAGATCACGACCCCTCCCCTTACCTACATCCTGGAAGGGGTTACACGGGATGCGATCATCAAACTGGCACGAGAAGAGGGTTTCAACGTTAGAGAGGAGTTTTTCAGTCGAGATTTTCTATATATAGCTGACGAGGTTTTCTTTTGCGGAACGGGCGCTGAAGTCACCCCTGTTGTGGAGGTCGATTGCAGAAAGATCGGCTCAGGGGCTCCCGGTGCCGTCACGAAAAAGATCCAAAAGATCTTCTTTGATACCGTTCAGGGGAAAAACGAAAAACACATGGACTGGTTGACCTTTGTCGATTGAGAGGGCGCAGTCCTGAGCAAGAGGGGACATATGCGCTAACTCAAGCGATAAATATAGTCTTATTAACTGGTTCCGATAATTCTATTCGTTTTCATGAGGTGCATAATATCGAATATCGAACAAGGAATAATGAATGTAGAAGGAGAGCAGAACATTTTATCTTGAAGAGCGCTTTTGTGACCAGCGTGAAAACTGCTAGACAAAAGGACCAGAAAACCTCATAATTCGAAATTCCTTGTTCGATATTCGACATTCAATACACTCCTGAATTGAATTAGCTTCTTAAGTTAGTGCTTATGGCAAGACCTAGAGAGCTCGACACGTTACATACTTCGCATGGGTCGCGAGACACGATCGGGGAAAGGGAGGCTTTTGAAAATGCCACAGGTTCCTGCTGAAGAGTATCCCTTGAGGGTGAAAAAGGCGAGGAGGCTCATGGCAGATCATGGGATGGATGCGCTTATCGTCACAGATCCCGTGACCTACTCTTACTTCTCCGGTAACAAAGCGAGTCGTCCCTCCGCTTTTATCTTACCTCTGGAGGGGGAGGCCTCGCTCATAACCTGGTCGGGTCCGGAGGTGCTCTCGAGATGTTACCACAAACCCTTTCCGTCGTGGGTAGAAGATCGGAGGCTGTATCCTGAAATCCCGTTCACAACAGAAGAGCGGGTCGACTGGGGGATCAGAGAGGTCTTGGGGGAAAAAAACCTGCTGGAAGGGACCATTGGAATTGAATTGGGCATGAATACACGGTTGGGGATACCGGTGAATAGTCTTATGCGGATCCAGGAGGAGATGTCAAGAGCGAGGTTTATCGATTCGGGCCCTGTAACATGGGGGTGCAGAATGATCAAATCGGAGTGGGAGATCGAGACCTCCCGAAAGGCCTGTGAGATCGGCGGCAGGGCTTGGAATCGATGTTTGGAAAGCCTGAGGATCGGCGTGTCGACCCAGGAGGTTCAAAGGAGAGTATACCAGTACTATGCAGAGGAAGGCGCTGACCTGGCCGTTACCCCTGTTGTGGCTCTCGGTGCGACCGGCCCCGGGGGGACATTCCAAAAGGGCGACGTTCTCTACCTGGATGGGGGTCCCTCGTATCTCGGGTACTTTATGGACATAACCCGAAGGGCTGTCTTCGGCCAGCCAAATGAAAGACAGAAATACGAGCATGCGGTCATGTGGGAGATCCTCTTCGCCGTGATGGATCGGATGAAACCCGGGGTCCCTGTCTCTGAAGTCTTCGAGTTTGCACAGGGGGAAATCACGAAGAGAGGCCTAAAGAGCTATTCAGATCACCCTGCCAAGCGCATCGGCCACGGGATTGGGCTTGAGACCGAACCCCCTTCGATCAACGCACTCGATCCCACGGTTCTCGAGGAAGGAATGATCTTGACACCTGAACCAAAAATCGAAAGCGTCGATGGGCTTGTGAACCCGGAAGAACAGATCGTCATGACAAAAGACGGGTTTGAACTCCTCTCCACCCTGCCCAAATCGGAATTATGGATCGTAGAATAGGAAATCCCATCGATTCCGGCGGTCTCAATCGGGATGTCCGGACTCTATCCAACGAGATTGACAGGAAACCCCCCGTATGGGATGGAGATGGAACAAGGGGCAAGACTAATTGGGTCTGTTTTAGCCATCGGCAACAAAGACGCTTATCGGTGATCTGGTTTTTCAAGCGGCAGGATTTGTCCATTGACATGGAGGACTCAACTCGTCTATAACTACCAAAAGGTGCCCGAAAGCGGGGTAATTCGATTGAATCGTTAAGGAGGTGTTTTATGAGAAAGCTGTTGGTTGGAATACTGGTTTTGGGTTTAGCACTGAGCTTGGTTCCCCAGGTTGGACGGGCCGAAGTCCGGCGTATTTCCATCGCCACCTCGGTCGTCGGAGGGACCTACTATCCCATTGGAGCGGCTATTGCCGACATCCTCAGTAAGAATATGGCAGGTGTCGAGGCCACGGCGGTTACCTCGGCGGGTGCGGTGGAAAATGTCCGGCTATTGGGTAAGAAACAGGCCGACATCGCTTTCACCCTGGCACTCCTGAATGCCAAAGCCGTCGAAGGGACAGGACCCTTCAAGACGCCGATCCAGATGAGGGCCATTGCGACCCTGTATCCCAACCTGGCGCTTATGGTCACGCTGAAGGCCTCTGGCATAGAGGGATACAGGCAATTGAAAGGCAAGAGGGTCTCCGTGGGAAAAGCCGGGAGTGGCCTCGAGGGCATGTTCAGGGATGTGGCGGAGGCCGCAGGTCTGAGGGAGGGTGAGAAGTACGTAAACTTCAGCCCCGTCTACCTGGCTACAGGGCCGACCGGCGATGCGATCCGCGATGGCCGGATTGATGCCGGGTACATGGGAGGAAGCCTGTTCTCTCCTTCTGTCAAGAGCCTGGCCTCTCAGAAGGAGATTCTTATCATTCCCGTGGAAGCGGATATTGCCGAGGAGATCTATCAGAAAACCAATCACACCTTGGGCAAGTACTGGGCAAAGGCCGGGATAGGGCCTGGATTCCTCACCGACAGCTGGCAGCTGGAGGCAACCCTTCAGCTGGTTGTCCGTCCCGAGGAGAGTGACGAGTTCGTCTACGGGGTGGTGAGTACGGTTTTTGAGCATATAGAATCCATGAGAAAATCCCATGCTGCAGCAAACTACATCACGTTGGAGAGGGCACCCATCGGAGCCGGTCTGCCATTTCACCCGGGTGCGATCAAATTCTATGAGGAGAAGGGGGTCTGGAAGCGTTAGAGACACGATTGGATTGAGCAAGGAAGATCTCCGGTGCTGTAGGCTCGAAGTATGGCTTGTCGACCCTTTGCTGATGCGAGCGTCTTTGCCCTTCTCCCGATCCGGCAGCGGAAGATCTTCCTTCTGTTCAGGGCCTTTCTTCTCCCGTAGGATACCTCGCCTGTAGCGCTCACCATTACCGTTAGATCCCCTACCAGAAGCCTCCGAGGCTGAGCAGTCTTTTCGGCAAGGGGGCAGTGACAGGCCTCCAAGGGAGCTGATCATGAAAAGGGTATCCCTCAGTTTGGACGGAAAACTCATTCTGGAGAGGGGGCGGTTAGTTGGGACAATTTGAGGCTACTGCTGCCTCCAGTCGAAGTTTTGCTCAAAGGCATTTCCCGCTCTGAAAAGGAGGCTTTCCTCCCAATACCGACCGACGAGCTGAAGTCCGACGGGGAGCCCCTGCCTCATGCCGCAGGGCACGGAAAGAGCGGGATGGCCTGTGATGTTGAATGGACAGGTATTGTGAACCATGGCTACACCTTTTTCTGCGATCTCCATCAAATCCATCTTTGCCTTCAACTTGACCGGCTTGATCGCCGTTGTTGGGGTCGCGATCAGATCGACTTCTTCAAGGTGCCTGTCTGTGCTCTCCGTCAGAAGTCTCCGAAGGTTCTGAGCCTTGCAGTAGTAACGTTGATGATACTTCCTTCTTAGGTACATGGCGCTAATCAGGGCTACCTTGAGCATCGGGGGAAGCTCTTCAGCTTTAGTCCTCACGGATCTTCCGAAGGTTTCCGCCCAGGAGGTGTTATAATAGCCGAGGTGCCAATACCCCTCGCCACAGGATTCCACCATGGCAAGGGTGGAGGGGATCACGACTCCGGCCCAAATCGTTGGAGCATCCTTGAACAGGGGCATGGAAACCTCCCTGACATCTGCGCCGAGCTCCCTCAACCTGTCCAGAGCGTTACGAACCGAGTCGTTTACTTCCGGATCAGAATGGGGCCACTCCATAGACTCCTTTAGCACACCGATCTTTAGACCTTTGACGCCTCCATCAAGCCGCTCCGTGTACTTGTCAACCTTCACAGGACCACGAATCCACTGGGGATTATCAGGGTCCTCACCCGCTATCACTTCGAGCGCCAGGGCGGTGTCGGGGACATTCTTCGCCAAAGGTCCCACACAGTCAATGGAATGGTCGATGTAGGTTGTACCAAAGGCTGATACAAGGCCATTCGTGGCCTTGATCCCTACCACACCGGCCCACGCCGCAGGCATTCGGACGCTTCCTCCACTGTCAATGCCCAGAGCGATATCTACATATCCTGCCGCCACAGCCGCACTGCAACCCCCTGAAGACCCTCCCGGGGAGTATTCAGGTTGCACGGGGTTCCTTACAGCCCCGAATGCACTGGTCTCTGACGTCCCTGCGTACGAAAAGTCGTCGAGATTGAGTTTGCCGACGATGACCCCCCCTTCGTCAAGAACCCGGGTCACGACCGTGGCATCGATATTGGGCACGTATCCTTCACAGAGCTTTGAAGCATTCGTCATCGGGATGCCCTGAACCGCGATGCTGTCCTTGACTCCCACCTTCTTCCCGGCCAGCCTACCCGTGGAAGCGCCCCTGACAAAGCATTTCCGGATAAACGCGTTGTAGGG